>JACPYM010000085.1 GCA_016196035.1 Acidobacteriota bacterium
CGGACAGCACAAGCCGTGCGGATGAAGCTGCTGCGCCAACCACAACGTGCAGGCTTCGGCATCTAGGAGATCGTTAAGGGGAAAGTCAATCATTCCCTAAGCTTACCCCTGGCGATGCAAACTGACTACACATGAGCCAAAAATGTACGTGCGCGTCGTTGAAGCCGGGCACAACGCGCTTGCCTTTCAAATCAATGACGCGCGTGTTCGCCCCAGCCAGCTTGCGGATTTGCGCGGTCGTGCCGACGGCGACGATGTGATTGCCGAGACAGGCGATGGCTTCGGCTTCGGGCTGCTGCGCGTTACCCGTCCAGATTTTGCCGTTAAGCAAAATCAGATCGGCGCTCAGCGGCGCGAAAAACGGCAGGAAACTAACGAGCAAAAGACACGCGGTTAGATTGCGTCTCATCGGGTTCTCCGGTTTGTGAGTTGCGTGAATTGAACCTCAAGCGGCGCCGAGGGTAACACAGCTCGCGAGGTTGAACCGTTGTGGCCCCACACTTCAACGTGCGACAGGCCAACAGACAACTCATTTTGCCAATTGCGAGTGTTTTGTCTGCACGGTTTCCCAGGCAAAACGGCGGCAATTTGTCAGATGAATGACCGGCTGTATTCCTAAAGCCGCAGCAAAATACACTTGCCGCTAGAACAGTGTAGCAACTCAACGCCGCTTTCAATTCGATGAAATGCGGCTAAACCCATACTTGACAGTAAACAGAAAGAGGAGGAGCAATGGCACAAAGAAAAATCAAGACCGTTGATGGGCAACGCTTCGAAGATCATTGCGATCGCTTTCAGGAACGTAATGACTGCATCTTGTACAAGCAAGGGCTCTTTAACACGGTGAAAATCAACAAGCGAAACATTTCTACGGATAACATCCACGGTGCTGCCGGAGAAATGATGATTCTTGTATTGATGGTGTTGGGTGTATTGATGGCAGGGTTTGTAATTCTGAGTAACTCTGCCAGGTAACTCCCCGCTAACAACAAACTGGGTAGTGGCTAAATCGAGTGGGACGGCTTAGCGGTGTAACCATAGCCACTACCCGCGTTTACTCTGGGGAAAGCGCGGGCTTTCACCCGATCTCTAACCGGTACCCTTTCCCCCGCAAAGTGGTGATGCAGTTGCTGGGCAATCCGCTTTGCTCTAACCGTATTCGCAAACGTTTGATCATAGCGTGCAGCGCGTCATCGGTGGGACTGTTGCCGCGTTGATATTCGTCAGGGTAGACCACGGCAACAATTTCATCCTTGGTACGTAGGCGGCCAGGCTCTAAACAAAGATACTCCAACAGCAGCAACTCTTTCCTCGTCAGAGGCGGAACCATTTGTTGCCCGCCCACCCAAACTTCGCCCGCCGTATCAATCCGAATTGGGCCGGCTTGAGTTTTGGTCGAGTGAGCGGCGCTGGCTTTCTGCGCTGCAATATATTCGGTGAACAGGACGCCGAACGGGCGGGTTATTTGATTTTCCTCTTTAACCAAATGTTTGAGCCGCAACCGCCTGCCCGCTTCGGCGTTGCCGGGGGCAGCCTTCCGCTTAATAACGAGGTCACGCAAGACAGTACGCTCATCCTCGCCCAGGCCATCCCAGAGCTTGCCGCATTCCGTGCGCACATCGTCTACTTGAAGCAGTCCGGCAAGCGCCTGTTCATCGCTTTCCGGCAAGCTCACTTGGCCTTTCACCAGAGCCAAACAAGCCGCCTTCAACAAACCCGGATGCCCGCCAGTCAAGCCAATCAAACGCTCGCTTGTTTCCACCGGCAAGCCTACGCCATAACGTCCCGCGACACGCTGAAGTAAGCCGAGCGCATCCTCTCTCTCATAAGGGCCAAGCCCCATAACATTCGCCGAGAACAGTTCATAAAATTCCTCGTGTTCCGCCCCTAAACGCAACTGCGGCAACTCTTCACGCGTGAACACCAGATACGAGACACGATATTTGTGCTCATCGCGCAGCGCACGCAGATGAACGAAGAAGTGCGGATTGAACGTCTGATAGGCTTCATCGAATTGATCGAAGAGGCAAACCAAATGCAGGTCGGGATCGGAGCCAAGCACCGCGCTTACCGCGTGCCCAAAAACACGCCGGCAGGCTGCCGCGTCAGCGGATTGCTGAATGAACTGCGTAATACCAGCCACGTAATCAATAACATCCTGCTCAATCACCTGCTGCTCACACTCAACCAAGAGCCGTTCGGAGAGCAATTCATACGCGGCGCGCTCGGACAACTCAGACAACGCGTGCGAATCTGCGGCAAGGAAAAGGTAGCGCTGCAAGGCATCGCTCAAATAGTGTTGCCGCACAGCCGGCGTCAGCAAATGGCGAAACAAATTGCTCTTGGCCATACCGCTAACACCAATCAGCGAACAGGAATCACCCGCACGCACACACCGGACGACCTGTTCGACCAGCGGTTGGCGGTAAGTTAGCGGATGCGTTTTCAGATTGGCGGCTTGTGTGTTTACGTTGAACATACCTGACCTTGTTATTGTTGTTGCCGACGTCTTTTCGACTCCGCAATGGCCTTCAAAAGTTGCGGCCAGCCATCCTCCTGATAGAGCTGGATGGCATGATACTTCGCTAAACGCTCTGGCAAATCACATTCTTCCAACATAACAGGAATGATGAAGATGTCGCGCGGCAACATCTCTTGAACTTTGTCGACCGCTTGATTGGCCTCTCGTTGAAAAAAGCCGCGTTTTCCAACCGAGTTTTTTGAAAGACATGAAATGAAAATCGCAGAGTTTTCAATCGCCAGTTTAATACTGCCATTCCAATCCTCTCCCCCAACAAGCTCCTTATGATCTATCCAAGGCTCATGCCCTGCATCTGATAGTTGTTGATACAACCTATCAACTTTATCCCTGTCTTCACTGGCGTAGCTAAGAAAGATTTTCTTTTTCGCTTCAGAAGGTGAATTCGCCTTACGCGCGGCGGTCTGTAGCCGTTCGCAGATCATCGCTGCTGAAAGGAGCGCGTGGTATTGCGCAATACTTTCAGAGGGTTTCGCGCTATCGGCTGAAGTGAAACCTATCATCCGTTTGAGTGCTAAGAAGAGCAGGGCGATGTGATATTCATGCACTTTCTCGACATCGGTGAGTTGGCAGGCCAGTGAGCGCAAATGCTGAATGGTCTCGAGTGCGCGGGTTTGCACTGGTGTGGGATGTTTGAGCAACCCTACAATCGGCTCCCGCAATGATTTCGGCGTGAGCAACGCTTCCTCAAGATCGTAACGCTCTCGTAGGCTGTTAGATTGCAGTAAAGTAAATTTGATGTCGCTCTCCAGTTCAGCGAAATCACGCAGAATATGCCCCCAGCCTGTCTTATAAAAATCTATCAACCAGATACGTTCTGCATCGCCAACCACGATGTTGCCACTGTGTAAATCGCCGTGCGTAATAGCAACCTGAGCAGGCGGAGGGAAGAAATCGCGCCTAGCCTTGCTACTATGCTCTTCCAGAGCAAACAAAACAGGGTTGGGAAGTATAATTTGTTGCCTGTCGGCGATTTGAACCTGTAAGTGGCCATCCTTTAGTAAAAACATCGATGAATTGCCTAGTGTTTGCTGCTGCGCTAGCTGGCCGAATTGATTTTTTAATTCGGCCACATGCGGCTCATCTAAAAGGTTGAGATAGCCACGATACAAACGATCTAATGGCTCTCGCTCATTTTTTGCGAGCCTCCGCTTGCCGCCATACCAGTTTTTGCAACTCACTTGAAAAAGATAGCTAACCACCTTCTTGATTTGCTCAACGCTCACTATCTCATCATTGTAGTAATCGAGAAAAGCCCTTACCGAAGGAGCCTCCTTGCCAACAAATGAATAAGCAATGGCCCCCATCTCACGTGACCAAACCGGACCAAGTTCCAGTCTTGCGCGGCGCTCTACGTGTGGTTCTACAAATTCCTGATAGTTCAATTGTTCTAGGCTGATACTCTCTCGCGGGCCGAACTTGACTGCAAAGCTTGTGCCTGGAACGTTGTTTCGATCCTGCTGAGCTAAAGCGACTGTACAATGCCCATGCCCAGGAATTGCACGCAAGAAATTGACTTTGCTGGCCTTAGAAAAGAGGCGACAAGTCAAATCTCTCAGGACACGCTCTGCTTTCTGCTTGGCTTCACCTTCGCGGTTCCGAAACATCTTTAACTGATCAACCAAAGTTGACCAGGAGAATCCCTTTTCGCGAGTTATCTCAGGATGGGAACCAAAACCAAGGCGCGTTTGAAAAGCCTGTTGAATCGCATCCAGAACTTTCTCCGGGCCATCGCCCTTACGGACAAAACGCACCGCTAGCGAGTCACCCCGTTCGTTTGGCTCAAGCATCTCGCAAATAGCCTTCTCTGCTGCTTCTGGATTGGGGAATGGTTGCCCTGTGAGAATAATCTTGATAATTGAATGATCGAGCCTTTTGGCAAGCCGCAAGCCGCTGTCATCACTCTCGTCGCTGTCATCTCGGAGTCGAATATCAATTACAGCCACATGAATAACCTCTTCCTCACAATACCTCTCAGCCTGTTCTTCGTTTTCAGCAGTTAGTACCATATAACCTTGGGCTTCCAGGTAATCTCTGTTAGAGGCAAGAACATTGGGCTTATTATCAATAATTAAAACTACTGGTTCACACATATCAGTCTCCCCTCAGTTGGCGATATCGGCTAGCGGCAAATGAAAGATGAAAGTAGTACCGCTAGCATCTGAGTGATGCAACCTAATGTCACCGCCGCAAGCGAACAGGTAGATACGAGTGAGCAATAGGCCCATCCCGCTGCCAGCCTGATGAGCGCTGGGCACACGGCGAATGAAGAGTTGCTCTTGAATCTCAACAGGAATTCCACTCCCGGTATCTGCGACCTTGATGTAGGCACGCGCTGCAGCGACATAGCCCGAAAATGAAAGTTGCCCACCTTTCGGCATAGCCTTGATCGCATTTTGAATCAAATGATCGGCGACCTTCTGCAAAAGCTCTTCGTTGGCGAACACAGGCGGCATGCTATCCAGTTGAATAGCGATCTCTATGTGTTTCTGTTGCAGATCACTTTCACGGCGTTTCCTTGCATCCCGCAAAATGTGCGCCAGCACAATCGGTTGTTTTTCGGTAGAGTCAGTAGGCATGCCTGGAATCAAGGTAGCAACCTTTTCAGCCGTCTGCTTGATGCGTTCGACAATTTCCGTAACTTTTGGGCTGAGATTGGAGGCGCAAGCAAGAAGTTTCAAGCTTTGGGCGTCTGCTCGAAGACTATAAGTCTCGTTTGCCGCATCGTGTGCCCAAGCTGACATCGCAGCAAGAGAAACGGCGGCATCGCTGGCCGATTCAAACCGCTCAAACTGGCGAGCGGTTTGAATGGCAATCCCCGCTTGTTGAGCGAAGATATTCATCCAAGTCAATTCTGACTGAGTAAACACATGGCGCGATAAAAAATTGACGAACATTACTCCAACTGGCTCGTCGCCAACTAGCAAAGGGACGCCGGCCGCCGAGGCAATGCCTTCACGCCGCACAAAACCATGATCAAGTACATCATCCCCTAACACATCATCCGCTGAGTGAAGTCGTCGCAAGTTAAGAACCCTGTAGATAGCAGATGCCGAGAGATTTGGGCTAATCCAAATTTTCTCAGGCTCCCGAAGAAATCCTGCGTAGACAGGCTGTTCATCAATAACTCCAGTGTTTGGGTTATAGGGGTAAATGATTGCAATATCTGATCCAATGCCCCCATTCTTATCTACTGCTCCATCAACAACCCTCTTCAGCGTAGCTTCCAAATCGAAGCGTTGCTTGATGTCTTGAACATTGCCTAACAGATTCAAGCTTTGGGCATTTTTGTACGCCATGGCATTGGCTATAGCAGAGACAACTTCGTTAGCGAAAGCTATGCACAGGTTTTGTTGCTCCTTGTTATAAGCATCTAGCTGTTTACTATCAACCGCAAGCAAACCAATCAGCACTTTGCCGTACAGAAGCGGAACACCAAGCCAAGTACGTATGTGTTCAGTATGATATTCTTCCGCCTGCTGCCAAAAATGAGAATAACTCGACCGTAAAACATCAGGAATAAACAAGGGCATTTGTGTATTTACGATATCAAAATCTGGGAATTGCGGATTGATGGGGAAAGATAACTGCATCACTTCACGCTTGGCCTCGCCTTCGAATCCATCACACGCAACAACCTTAAACACATCGCCAACTTTGAGTTGAATCGAAGCCGAATCATAAGGTAATAGCTTCTGCAATTGAACCAACACTTTTTCGAGGACATCATCAAGCACCAAAGTCGAATTGACGACCCTCGAAACCTCTTGCAAACGGCGTAAAGCTCTAGTTTTCCGGCGTAGAGCTGTAGTTTTCTTGGTGACCTGATCGTAAAGCTGAGCGTTTTTAATCGCAATCGCAATTGCCGCAGCCGTCTGAGTAAGAATGCGGAGATCGCGATCATCGAAAGCATCCAAATTTGCGCTTTCAATGTTTAGCACGCCGAATGTTTTGTCACGGTAAATAAGCGGGGCCGCAATCTCGGAGCGGCTTCCTTCGGCGCTCTTGATATAGAGAGGCTCTTTACTAACATCTGGAACGATTTTTGGTTGGCCGGTTCTGGCAACTAATGCAGTCACTCCAGCCGTTTCATCGTTGATTTTAATCCTACGAGTACGGATGACATCCTCTGGATATTGGTTAGCGCGCTCAATATACAACTCGTTCGTGCGTTGATTTTCTAAGAGCACAGCGCAAGTCGTATACCCGAACCGCTGGCGGAGGTTTTCTAGGATGGTATCAAGCAACTGATCATACTTCAGCACTGAGACGAGCGTCTGCGCCATCTCGCCCGTAGCGTCGCGCTCTTGTAAAAGCTGCTCGTTCTTTTTCAAAATCCGGGCCTTTTCAATCTCAGCACCTGCCAGCCTGCCTATGCGAGCAAGCAGTTCTGAATCCGACGTCGTAAATGTTCGACCATCGCTGGCGTCATGTATGACTAAAACCCCCAGCACATTAGAACCAGAAACAATTGGCACACCAACAACAGCCTGAAGTTGATAATCCTCGAAATCTGGCAGCCGATTTTGCCATTCACTGTAATTGGAAACGGTAAATGGTTCCAAGCTGGTTAAAACCTCTCCAACCAAGCCCTCATAACGGCTCAATCGTTTGCCCTCCATTGCTCTCGAACTTACATCAGTAGCAGCTACTTCCAATTGCGTTTCATCCTCATCAACCAACAAATAAACAGCTCCGCTAGTTGCGCGAAGAAACCCAGCAGCACGATCGGCCACAGCATGCAAAAATTCTTTGAAATCTGAGATTTCAGCCAAGCTAGATATCCCATGCGAAATTCGTGTCTTCTCTATTTCTGCCCCAGCTAACTTACCAACGCGCACAAGAAGTCCTTGCTCTACCCCATTGAATTCACGTCCTTCTTGCCGATCATGCACAACTAAGACACCTAATAACCGAGAGCCGGAAATGATAGGCACACCTACAACTGCCGTAAGATGGAGGTCGTCCAAAACTGTCAATCGTTGCTCCCATTCCCAATAATTGGGAACAGCCACTCGGCGTTCTAAACGTAACACTTCCCCCAATAAACCTTTGTGGCTCTGAAGTAACTTACCTTCCTCAAACGCCAGGATACCCGTCACACCAGCCACTTCGACTTGTTCGCCATCTTTGGTTAACAGGTAAACGGCCCCGCCAACTGCGTGGAGAAACTTGGCCGCACGCTCAGCCACAAAACGGCATAAATTTTTGTAGTCGTTGAACTCAGCCATTTCAGCAGCCATTTGATTGAGTTCATATAACTGCAACACTAAGGCCTTCTCTTCTTGTTGCAGCCTCTCTTTCTCAACTGCAATGGCTACCTGATCCGCCAGCACTTGCAGTAACCTCCATTGCTCTTTAGCGAGCACGACTTGATTCTTACTGCCAAGAGTGACAATCCCGTGTAACTTCCTATTACTTCGCAATGGGAGAATTGCAAAGAACTTGAGATCCTTTCGCACCAAGGCTCGACTCAACCCTGAGTGTTGCGCCAGGTCATCAAAGATGATTGGTTCATTGGCATTGAAAACCCCATCACGTATTGCTTTCGGTAAATCTGCCAATGACTTCTCTACTCTCTTCCCCAAGCCACGTTCTATATCAAAGCTCAGGGTTTGCAAACGATCATCAAAAAAACCAATCGTACATGTGTCCAGTTCAAGTAACTTGTAAAGATCGTCCACAACTATGTTAAGCACCCGATCAAGGTTGTCTTCTTGGCGAGTAGCGGTAAGCGTTTCATAGAGATGGGAGAGAATTCTCAAACTCTGCTCTTGTTGTTCATGGAAGAGGGCATTCTCAACAGCCAGGGCAATATGACTAGCGACAGTTTGTAGCAATTCATAGTGATCTTGGGTAAAGGCATCTTGCTGGTCGCTCTGCGCGCAAATTGCACCAATAACCCGGCCACCGCTGATAAGCTGGATTCCAATCAATGCCCGACTTGGCGGATATATCAAATTGATTCGCTGAATCAGCGACTGTCTTTCGGCTGCATCTAAATCATTGTGAAACTGCGATCCGTTTTTGATGATGTGCCCCGTTAATCCCCATTGTTGTTTATCGCTCAAAGGGCGCGGCTCCAATTTAATTCCTTCTTTCCGGCTACCAAACACCCAGAGGAAACGAAACTCGTCACGGGGCTCGTCATAGATAGAGATATGCAAAAGATCAAGATTCGGAATTAGTTTGGCCGTGCGCTCACAAATCTGCCGGGCAATTTCCTCAGGGTTGAGACTCCGCGTAGCGGCCTGGCTCACATCCAGAATCTTTTCCAGCAAGTCGCGCTCTCGCTCAACGGCCTTCAACCTCCGCCGCTCTGCCGCAGCGCGGATGTATACAATCAGTTCTTCATCACGCAATGGTTTGAGGACGTAATTGCAAGCCCCCTCCCGCATCGCCCGCAAACCATCATCCACATCTCCAAAGCCAGTAATAATAATTACCTCGACACCGGGGTGAGATGATTGAATACTCTTCATCACCTCAATTCCATCCCGCCCCGGCCCAAGCCGCATATCTATCAGCGCGACGTCATAATCACCCTGTGCAGCCGCCACGCAGGCCAACGCTTCGTCACCATCGCCCGCGCAATCAACTGCAAATTGGTAAGTGCGGCGAAGTTTTTCGGCCAGCCACTCGCGCGCATCAACTTGATTGTCAACAAACAGGATGCGGATCGGATTAGTCATACTGTGGCTCCTTCCATACTGGGTAAGACGAGCGGTAACTCGATGAGAAAGATTGTGCCAACCGTCATCACGCTTTCTTCCACGCTGATTCTGCCACCCATGGATTCGACCAGCCCGCGCGTGATGAAAAGACCGAAGCCATTCCCTTCACTCCGGGTCGAGAAACCCAGCTCGAAGATGCATTCCAGATGCTACTGATGAATGCCGGGGCCGGTGTCGGTCACGCGCAGTTGTAAGGGCAGGCGGCTGTCTTGGCTGGCGAAGCGGCTCTGGATGAGCACCTCCCCGCTACCTCTGGCAAGTTGAGTATGCTGAATGGCGTTGAGCGCGACATTGACAAGCACCTGCTCCACACGCACGCCTACGGCATAGGTAGTGGGGAGATTGTTGTCGGTATCAGTGACGACACGCACGCTGTAACCTTCCGCAATCGGCGTCAGGATGCTGACGGCCCGGTGGATCACTTCGTTGAGGTTGACCGCTTCACGGCTTTCGGGGCTGACCATGCCGAGGTAAAGCCGCATGATCTTGTGCATGGCACGTCCGTTTTCTTGCAGGCTGCGGATGCAGGTTTGCATTTCGCTTAATCGGCCTTGCGCGTCGCTCTGTGGCAGTGCGGCGGCGCCTGAAGAACGCTGTTCGATGGCGTTGTAATCAAAGGCGAGTGTTTGCGTGTCATTGAGAATACTGCTCAACCGGTTATTCAGTTCGTGCACCAGATGCGAGCCGAGTTGGCCGGCAAAGACGGACGGCTGCATCTGTTGGATCACCCGCTCGGCCTCTTTGCGGGCCATGAGTGCGGCCATTAGTTCGGCGGCGGTTTCAGCTTTTCTGAGGCATTCAGTAGTGAAATGCCCTTTGCGCGAATGGAACAGAAAGAGGCCGTATTCGCGTTGCCCGAAGCCTTTGACCGGCAGGCCGATGCAGGAGGCGAAATTGACAATGTCCAGATGCTTAAACTTTTGCGGGTTGCGGGTGGTGTCAGATTCGTAAACGGTCTGGCCTTCGTGAATCACCTGTTCGATGGGGGTCGCTTGCAGGGTGTATTTCGATCCGTCGTAGTTGGACAGCCGCGCGCCGGTGTGCGCGAAGACGCTTACCTGGCGTGTGGACAGGTTCATATGGAAGAGCACACAGGATTCCGCTTTTGTGATGCGCTGCAATTCGCTGAGTTTTTCGTTGAGCGAGCGGAGCAAATCTTCGCTCGCCAAGGTCATTTCGCCAAGCCGCCCCGCCTCGATTCCCGGCAAATCGGGCATCGGGGTCTCATCCCAATCTTCCCGGCCTGCGGCCAGTTCGGTCAACGTATGATGGAGCCGCGCGAATTCTACGGGCTTGATGAGCGCGCCGCGTGCGCCCGCCGCGCGCGCTTCGGTTTTGACGTTGTAATGCTGGGCCAGCCAGTTGATCCCGGTGACGATCACGACCGGCAGCTTGGGATGTGCGCGGGTCAAACGTTGCGCAGCCTCTGTCCCGTTGAGTTTGCCCGTGCCGAGTTCGTGATCCAGCAAGAGCAGGTCGAAAGCTCGCTCGGCGCAGAGGGCGATGGCCCGTTCAGCATTATCGCAAGTTTCAACTTGATGCCCCAGCCGATTCAGCAGCCGTTGCAGTGAATGCCGAATGCTGGGGTCGTCATCCACCAATAAAATCCGTGGGAATCTGGCGGCCAACTCCGCCCAGGCGTCTATTTCGACCGCTTCGCTTTGTGCACCCGCGCGCCGCTCTTGAAACCAGTTTAAGAGGAGTTGTCGCTGCTCCTGGTTCAACAAATCACCGAGCGGGAAGCCGGAGGGCTTGCGCTCAAGCTCGGCCAAATGCTGCCTGAGGCTCAAGCGCAATTGACGCGCGGCGGGATCAATGTGAGTGACCACAGCTTGGACGGTGTCGCCAACCCACAAGACATCTTCAATTCGTTCGGGCGGGGCTTGGCTTACTTCCTGCAACGGGACAAGGCCGGTTATGGCCGGCTCCAACTCCACAAAGGCCCCGGCCCGCGCAAGGCTAACGATTTTGCGACGCAGAACTTGCCCGACTTGATAACGCCGGTAAATGTCAGCCCAAGGATCGCGCTCAGCTTGCCGCAGGCTGAGTTCCAGGCGCGGATGAGGCCGCACACGATCTACACCCAGGACTAACACTTTGACTTCCTGGCCCACTGACAACAGGGCGGCAGGCTCGGGTTGGTCTTGCGCCCAGGAAAGCTCGCGGCTGCGAATGATGCCCGCCATATCATTGGGTAATCTTACGATGGCCCCAAAATCGGTGAGTACCTGAACCTGCGCTGTCAATTGTGCGCCTTTCGGATAGCGCCGGTTGAGATCGGTGATGATAGCTGTCTCTGCGTCCAAACATGCTCCTTAGCCAACAGTCCGCGCGTAATGATTCATATTGCATGGAATCACGTGGGAAGCCGTATCCTAGTACGCGCTATTAGCGCCTACCTGTCAGGAAGCCGACATTCCAGCAACGAAACCGTCAATGCGCGAGATTGGAGAATGTGGTCTGGCTAAAGCTCTGTTTTGTGCCGGGCAACCAGCTATGACGATTGATTGCCCCTCGGTTCGATGCGCACGAGTTGCGCGGGTTCTTCCAGTTGCAATGTGGCGTGGTCGAGCGCGAATTCTTGCGCCAGCAACTTGCGCAATTCGCCCAGGATGCGCGTGCTCTGGCGGCAATCGCCGACGACGACGTGGGCGGTGATGATGTGGCGGCTGGAGGTGAGCGTCCAGATGTGCAAATCGTGGACGGCTTGCACGCCGGGGACAGCCAGCATGGCCTGTTCAATCGTTTTGGGATTGAGGTGCGAGGGCGCGCCTTCGAGCAAAACGTTGACCGATTCGCGCACCAGACGGATGGCGCTGAAAATGATGAGCAAACTGATGATGACGCTAAAGACCGGATCGGCCCAGTACCAGCCGCGCCAGACGATCATGACACCAGCTAGCACGGCGGCGACCGAACCCAGTAAGTCGCCAAGGACGTGCAGGAACGCGCCGCGCACATTCAAGTTGTCGTCGTGGTTGTGCGAGAGCAGCTTGGCCGAAATCAGATTGACCAGCAATCCGCCCAATGAAACGCCAATCAGCGCCCAGGCATTGACGGCTTCGGGCTTTTGCAATCGTTCGTAGGCCTCGACGCAAATCAGCAGCGAGAGCACGATCAAAGCGACACCATTCGCCAGCGCGGCCAAGATTTCCAGGCGGTAAAAGCCGTAGGTTTTATTCGGCGTGGCGGGGCGCGAGGCAAAGCGCACAGCCAGGAATGAGAGGGCCAGTGCGGCGACGTCGGTGAACATATGCCCGGCGTCAGAAAGTAGCGCGAGGCTGTTGGCCCAATATCCGCCCGCCACTTCGGCCAGCATATAGACGAAAGTCAGCGCCAATACGATCAGCAGCGTGCGTTGCGGCGCGCCGTGGCCGTGGGCGTGACCGTGGGCGTGATCGTGAGGGTGGGCGTGCTCGTGTTGGTGCGCGGGTGCAATCATTGGACGGATGTTAGCGCAAGACGCGGGTGGTGGATAGCGGCTTAGTCCGGCAAAACTTCGTAATAGCGTTCGCCCGCACAAGCGCGGCAGAGCGTTTGGCCAGCGCGCAAGATTTCGCGCTGATCGTTGACGCCTTCGCCACATTGCGCGCACAACACGCGGCTGGTCGGATGGCCGGGGCGGTCGGCTTCAGGCAAGGTGACGCGGACGTGTTCGACTTTGAAAAGCCGTTCATCGGGCAGCGTTTGATAGGCTTCGAGTTGTTGGGCTTTTTTTGTCGGCAAATGGGCGAAACATTCTTTGGCAAGTTCGCGCGAGGATTCCAGTGCAATGACGCGAATGGCCTCGCCTGTTTCGGTATTGAGAAAGGTCGCGGCCAGTTTGCCGAAGTCGCGATACTTGAGTGTACGTTTGCCCAGGCGGCAGCCGGTGACGGTGTTGATCGCATCGGCGGCGCAGCGGTCAATCTCTACGAAAACGATCAGGCGTTTGCCAACTTTGGGTTCTTCGATGCCGATCTGGCGGCAGCCCAATATCGCCATCCGCACGCCGAGCACCTGTCCCGGACACATGTGACCGTGATTGTGCTCGGCTTCGCTCAGGTATTCCGCCAGGGTTTTCATCGCGACTCTCTCAATACAGCAAATAGGGCGCACGTTGTTCAGCAAAAGCCTGTTCATCGGCACGCCAGGAAGCGGCAATCGCCTCGACCGAATCGCCGCGTTCGATCTGTTCGCGCAACTCGAACGTGCCCGCGATAACATCGAAGGGAGCGCGGTCAAAGACGTATTCATACGGCGGCGGCTGCCATTCAAACCCATTCGGATAAAGGTCGTGCACCAGTTTGATCAGCGCTATGCCGCTGATGACCGGCTTGAAGGCCGCGCGATTCAGCACGTGCGGTTGCACGCCGTGACAGAGGCGGCCCGCGTGTTTTTGAAACGTCGGCTGGAAGCAGTGCGGGCGAAAGTAAACGCCGGGTAATTCAAGCTGGTTGAGCGCCGTCGCCAATTCGTGCGCATTGGCGTAGGGGACGCCAAGCAATTCAAATGGGCGGGTCGTGCCGCGGCCTTCGCTGATCTTGGCGCCTTCGACATAAACCATGCCTGGGTAAACGACGGCGGTGTCTACGGTCGGCATATTAGGCGAGGGGATGACCCAGGGCGCGTCGGTTTCATCCAGGTAAAAGTCGCGCTGCCAGCCCTGCATGGAGACAACTTCGAGTTCGCAACCAATGCCAAAAGCCTCATTGAAAAGCTTGGCTAATTCGGCCACCGTCATCCCGTGGCGCATCGGCAGCGGATACATGCCGACAAAGGATTCGTGGCCGGGTTCGAGCAAACCGCCTTCGATGCCTACACCGCCGATTGGATTAGGGCGGTCAAGCACGATGAAGCGTTTGCCGAATTGGCGCGCCGCCTGCATCGCCAGCGCCATTGTATAAATGAAGGTGTAAACGCGCGTGCCGACATCCTGCACGTCAAAGACCAAGACATCCACGTCCTGCAACATCTGCTCGGAGGGCTGGCGCGTTTCGCCGTAAAGCGAATAGGCCATCACGCCGGTGCGCGGATCGCGGAAGCTTTGCCATTCGATCATGTTGTCCTGCGTCTCGCCGCGAATGCCGTGTTGCGGGCCGAACAAGGCCGTCAGGTTGATGTCGGGATGGGCGTGAAAGAGGTCTGCCGCGTGTTTGAAGTGGTGATCCACTGTCGCCGGGTTGCAGATCAGGCCGACCCGGGCGTCCTTTACAAGCGCGGCTTTTTCCGTCAACAAGCGTTCCAATCCGAGTTCAATTTGGTGTTTAGACATGGCGCTTGAGTATCGGCAATGCGCCAAAGGCTGTCAATTCTTTCGCTGTTGCGACGAGGACAGCTATTCCTGCCAAAATTTTCTGCCACGGCCTGGAACTTTTTCTTGGGAGCGGCGTGTATGGATGCAATTCCGGTGGTCATCATCGAAAGCAGAGTGAGGCTGCTGACGGTACCTAAAGATCACCAAATTCCTTCCAAAAGAAGTTCGCAATATGAGCCTGGTAACTGAGTGAGGCGGTTACCAGGCTCTTCGAGTTTTTAGCGCACGATTTCCTGCTTCAAGGTTGATCATTTCAACGCTTGCTCAAAGGCACTGTCAGTTTGTTTTTACCGCACCCCAAAAATTGCGGCAAAAATTTCCAGAACTTCTTGGAACATTCCTTAGGACGCGGCGTTTACAGTGCACAAGCGAACGGTGCTCGTTGAATATAGTGAGGATATTTGATTGAGATCGCCGCCAGCTTAAGTTTCTATTGTGTGTGAGGATCGCATCTATATGGCTCGACAGTGTGTGAGGCGCTGTCGAGCCATTCTCCTTTTGCGCCCTTCTTTCAGCCAACTATTAAGATATTTCAGCCAACCATCAAATTCTCCTAACAGGTTTCAAGCGACTTGCATATAATCCGCCTGTCTCGAATGAATGATTGATTGCGTCCGAAGTCAGCCGAGGCGCAGAGTTGATGCAGTGCCCCTCTTTCCATAAATAAAGAGCATCCCAATAGGAGGCCGTATGCGGTGTCGCAAGTTGCTGGGAATTGCACCGCTGGTTCTGGTCGGGTGTTTGTGCGCCAACGCAATTGCGCAGGAATCAGTTTCAGCTCCCATTCAAAATTCATGTATCTCAACGAATGCCGCACTGGTGAAATCACCTACTGGCATTATTACCGAGCGTCTTTCGCCCAAAGACCTGCAACGCTGGAATGCCATCGAACGCTTGGTCTTTGCCGAACAGGAGGGTCGTCCGCTTCATCCAACGTTGCGCGGATTGTGGGAGTGGATCGAGGCCAGTGGTCACGCCGTTTACATCGTTTTCGTCAAGTCAAACATCGGCGTGACTTCCACGGCTGGGCATTTCAGCATTGAGAAATTTGACGCCCGGGGCGAACGCCACGTCGGCGTCATCGAACTCAACCTGACCAACATTGATTTGGCCTACATCGAGACTAAATCATGGCGCTCAACGGGGTTTATCCCTTTCGACCAATTAAGCCGGGAGGAACGCTATGCCGAAGTGTTGGGCCACGAGATGGCGCACGCTGCCGACATCCTGACTTCGTTGGAGAAGACAGGCCGCGTTGAAGAGATGGTTGAAAAGACCAATGAATTGTTGCTGCATCATCGCTCGCTGAAACCCACTGAGCAGCTTACCGTTGAACTCAAACACCGGCTCAACCATCGCGATGCCATGTTGAAAGTGCTGGAAGCGGCAGCCGAAAGACTGGAATCCGTGGTCTGGCGCGAATTGGTTGCCAGCAAGCAAATACGGGAAAAGACCGGCAACCTGGCGCGCCTCAAACAACCCTGAGTATGCAAAAAGGCGGCAACTCTGATGCAGAGTTGCCGCCTTTTGCCGCGTCTCATTCGCCCAAAATCGTCAATGACTGGGAACAGGGGCTGCGGTAGAGGCACCTACGCTTAATGCCCCCGCCCCGGCGGCAGGCAAAAAGTAAAAGGTCAGTCCCAGGATGATATACACGGCCAACAGTAAAACACCTTCCATCCAGTTTGATTCGCCATCCTGCACGATCAACGCCAACACCGCCACCGAGGCGGCAATCGCCACGACTTCCAGCGCGGTAAAATGCAAATTCATCGGTCGGCCAAAGGCGTAGCTAGCAAAGATCAGCACCGGCGCAACAAACAACGCCACTTGCATGCTGGAACCGATGGCGATGTTGAGCGCCAAATCCATCTTGTTTTTCAGCGCCATCAAAACCGCCGTCGAATGTTCAGCCGCATTGCCGATAATAGCGACCAAAATCACACCGACGAAAATTTCTGTCAGGCCCAGCGATTTTGAGGCGGCTTCGACCGCGCCCACCAGAAATTCGCTCATCACGGCCACCAACACCGTGGCGAGCAGCAAGGTCACCACTGACCGCCTTTGGCTCCAGCCGTGCGTGCCGATGGCTTGCTCCTCTTCGTCCTGCAATTCGCCCACATAAAGGTGCGAATGTGTTTTAAGTGAAAAAACCAGGCTCAGCACATAGGTGATAAACAGCACGATGGCGATTTCCAAACTGAGATTTTGCTCTTTGGCCAAGACATTATTGCGCACGATCAAATGAAACACCGCCGGTAACATCAAGCCGATGGCGGATAAGGCCATCATCGTCGAACCCAGTTGGGCCGCTGTCGTATTGAATTTCTGCTGCGGGAATCTCAGACCTCCTGCCAGAATACTCAGCCCCAATACCAACAATAAATTGCCGATGATCGAGCCCGTGACCGAGGCTTTCACGACATCGAACAGGCCAGCGCGCAAAGCCATCAGCGCGATTATCAACTCCGCCGCATTCCCAAACGTGGCGTTGAGCAAACCGCCCACACCTTCGCCCAGCTTTTCAGCCAGATGCTCAGTGGCGCGGCCCATCAATCCGGCCAGCGGGATAATCGCCAGCGCGGCTGTCGCAAAGATGGCAATCGGATTGGCATGCGTCAGTTCCAGCACGGCGGCGATTGGCACAAAGACCAAGAGCAGGTTCAACAGGTTTTCCACGGCCAGGAGATTTTTCAGCATAGCTCGATGTTTCGGTTTCCGGCTGAGTCACGTCTTGCCAGTTGGGGCAAGCGCGTCTCAACTCCAACAATCTTCCTTTCATTGCGAATCAGTTGTTGCGAGAACGCTGCCGATTATAGAGAGCGCGCGCAACTTGGCAAATCCGCCAGTTTGCTTTCAAAGACAGGTTTGTTAAGCTTCCGATGCGTTCCCATAGCATTCTTCCCCATCAACTCATTCCATCACCACGGAGGAGAAATCATGCGTACACAAAATTCACGTCTGACATTGCTGGCCTTGTTGCTCGGCATGTTGACCACACTTGCCCCTGCCGCGTCGGCGCAACGCCGCACCACCAAAGCGCGGCCCAAAGTTACCAAAGCCGCGCCCGCCAAAGTCTCGGCGCCTGTCATTCCGGTTGGCACAGAGATGAAGATTCGCCTCAACAGCGAAATTGACACCAAGAATTCCAGGGATGGCGACAAGTTTAACGCAGTAGTGCTGACACCCAGCAAATACGCCGACGCCACCGTCGCCGGGCACATCGCCAAAATTGACCAGTCCGGCAAGATGAAAGGCCGCACTTCGCTCGTGCTGGCGTTTGACACAATCAGTTTCAGCAACGGCACCAGCCGCACCATCGCGGCCCAGATCGTCAAAGTTTACGGCGAAGATTCCGCCAAGAAGGTTGACGAAGAAGGCAACGTGCAAAGCGGCAGCAAGACCTCGACCACCGTCAAACGCACCGGCGGCGGCGCGGCAGCGGGCGCAGTCATCGGTGCCATCGCGGGTGGCGGCAAAGGCGCGGCCATCGGCGCGGCTATTGGCGCGGGCGTCGGCGCAGGCTCGACCTACATCCAAGGCAGCAACAAGGTCAAACTCGAACCCGGCACCGAAATTCTGATCAAAACCACCAAGTAACGTGATTGCAGATTGCGGATTGCGGATTGCGGATTGAAAGGCAATCGCAAATCCGCAATCCGCAATCTGCAATCCGCAATGAGTAGATATTCCCGCCAAATCCTCTTCCCTGGCATCGGCAAGGCAGGACAGGAAAAGCTGAGCAACGCCTGCGTCGTCTTGATTGGTTGCGGCGCGCTCGGCGCAATGCACGCCGAGATGCTGGCGCGCGCGGGCGTAGGCCATTTGCGCCTGATTGACCGCGATTTCATCGAAGCCTCGAACCTGCATCGCCAGGTTTTGTATGATGAGAGCGACGCCGCCAACGCGCTGCCCAAAGCCGTCGCCGCCGCCAATCGCCTCGCCCAGATCAATTCCGCCATCACAGTCGAACCGGTCGTCAAAGATGTCAATTACGCCAACGTCGAAGCGTTGATCGGCGATGCCGATGTCGTGCTCGACGGCTCGGACAATTTTGAAGTGCGCTATTTGCTCAACGACGCGGCGGTCAAGCTGAACAAGCCCTGGGTCTATGGTGCGGCCGTCAGCGCGCACGGCTTGCAGATGACGATTCGGCCCGGCCTGACGCCCTGTCTGCGCTGCGTCTTTGCCGAAATGCCGCCGCCAGGCACATCGCCGACTTGCGACACGGCGGGCGTCATCCTGCCCATCATCGCCGTCGTCGCGTCGTACCAAGTCACCGAAACGCTCAAGCTGCTGACCGGCCAATTCGACAAACTGCACGGCGCGTTGATTCAATTCGACCTCTGGCAAAACTCGTTCACCAAACTGAGGCTGCGCGAACGAACGCCCGATTGCCCGACCTGTGCGCAAGGGCGCTACGAATTTCTCACGGCGCACGGCGGCCAATTGGCTACGACATTGTGCGGACGCAATGCCGTGCAGATCACCCCCGCCGCGCCGCATCAGCTTGATCTCGCCGAACTCGCCAGCCAACTGCGCGACGCGGGCGAAGTGCAACTCAACCGCTACCTGCTGAAATTCAAAGCGGGCACGCACGAAATCACGGTCTTCCCCGACGCGCGCAGCGTCATCAAAGGGACGGATGATGTGAATGTGGCGCGCTCGTTGTATGCGCGTTATATCGGTGCTTGATTCTTCGCGGCGTCGAGCACAACATAATGACCAATGGACTTTGAAATCATCAGCGGGATTACTGATGTGTAAGTCATCGCCACCGGCACGGGCGTCCGTGGGCGTGCGCGTTTGCGCAAAATGTATGGCCGAGGCCGCTGGCGTAAACTCAAAGGCGTCGCGACTGTGCGGTTGGCCGATGGCGCGCTTCGTTTAGCCGAGATTCATTGGTACGAAGCGCACGGTATCGGCAAGCGCGATTTCAAAATAAAGCTGCCGTTTCTGGATTGAACATGAACAAGCTGCAAGACCAAACCATTCAATTCGCTCTGTGCCTGAACAACGCTGATTACAAAGCGTCGCTGGAGGTCGGCAAACTCTATCAGGTCATTCCCGACCCCAGCGCAGAGAAGCACGGCTACCTGCGCATCGTGGATGAGAGCGGCGAAGATTACGCTTTCACGGCGAATCGTTTTCACCTTCTCACCTTACCGCACCCCATCGAACAAACCCTGCTTGCGGCGGTACGGCTTTAGATGTGTAACGTAAGGCCGAAATAGTACGGAAGAGGCAAACGTTATGCGTTCGTTGTATATGCATTACGGTGGCTTATAGAGGTATTTGTTATGCAATGTTTCTTGGCCTTCCTTTTTGTCTTTCTGATAGTCGTTCAACCCAAGCCTGTTGACACACAGTCGCTCCGCCCCGTCAGGCGTAATGGCTTGGTGGGCTACATAGATCAAACAGGTAATTTTGTTATCCCACCGCAATTTCAGGAAGCGGGGAAATTTAGTGAGGGGCTGGCTCCTTTTCGAATCAAGAACAAATGGGGCTATATCAATGCAAGAGGGCAAGTGGTCATTCCTGCCAAATTTTTCCAAGCAATGCCTTTCAAAGAAGGATTGGCCTCTGTTGGCATTTTCTTTGAAGAGGGCAAAGTAATTGAAAGCAAAGTTGGCAGATATGGCTACATTGATAAGACCGGACGTCTAGCCATAAACCAACAATTTGACCTTGCTATTGGCTTCTCAGATGGACTCGCGAGTGTCATAACTCTTGAAGGGAAACACTGCTTCATCAATCAGGCCGGTGACATAGTTTTCCAACGCGGCGAACCCTCCGTTGAAGATTTTGCCGAAGGTCGGGCGCTGTTCAAGACCAAGGGCAATATGCCCGACAGCAAAGTTGGCTACTTGAACAAAAAAGGCGTGGTAACAATTCCGCCAAGATTCCAATGGGGCAATAACTTCAAAGAAGGTTGTGCATGTGTATATGAAAATGGGAAAGCCGGTTTCATTGATGCCGATGGCAAGTCATTCATCGAATTCAAATTTGAAGGCTGTGACAACTTCTCGGAAGGGCTGGCAGCAGCCAAGCTTAGCAACCGGTGGGGCTACATCAATAATGCTGGTAACTTTGTAATCGAGCCGCAGTTCGCGGAAGCCAAAGAATTTTCAGATGGCACTGCGGTCGTTAGCTTGGTTGAAAACGGCAAGTTTGGTGCGATTGATAAATCAGGCCAGTTGTTTATTCAGCCGCGTTTCACCGAACTTTCCAATTTCTCTGGCGGACTTGCCTGGGCTAATCTCACAAATAGCATTGTAGTAGACGGTGAGCCTGACGATTGGGCCTATATCAACAAGCAAGGCAATTACATCTGGCGCACCTCTCGGCTTAAACTACAACCCGCTCATCGTTAATCTCACATTCAATTTACAACTCCATTCAATGTCCAAATCCGAAATCATCGTACCCGCTTCCACCTCCAACCTCGGCGCCAGCTTCGACACCTGCGGCCTCGCGCTCGCGCTGTACCTGCGGCTCGAAGTCGAACCGCAATCCGGCGGCTTTGAAATCATCCCGACTGGCGAAGGCGCGGCCAGCGTCCCGCGTGACGAATCGAACCTGATGATTCGCGCCGCCCGCTTTGCCGCCGAAGCGCGCCGCCAAACGCTGCCCGGCGCGCGCATTCGCGTGGACAGCCAGATTCCGCTCGCGCGTGGCTTGGGCAGCAGCAGCAGCGCCATCATCGCGGGGCTTTCGATTTATGAAGCCCTGAGCGGTGACCGCTTGAGCCAGGCGGACTTTTTCGATTTCGCGCTGCACTTCGAGGGGCACGGCGACAACCTCGCGCCCAGCACCCTGGGCGGCCTAGTCGTCGCCGTCGTCAAGGAGCGCACCGATTATGCGGGCAACGAACGCCGTTCGCTGCTGGCGGTCAAACGCCACTGGCCCGAAGCGGTCAAGCTGGTGCTGTGCATTCCCAACTTCGAGATGGAAACGGCCCGGATGCGCGCCGTGTTGCCGCAGATGGTCACGCGCCACGACGCGATCTACAATTTGCAACGCGCTGCGCTGTTGCAGGCCGCACTGAGCGAAGGCCGCTTCGACCTGCTCAACGAAGCCCTGCGCGACCGCTTGCATCAACCCTATCGTGCCCCGCTCGCGCGTGGTTTGAGCGAAGTCTTGAAGCTGAATGACGAAACGGAAAAGCATCCGGGCCTGCTCGGCGTCGCGATCAGCGGCGCGGGTTCGACGATGATCGCCTTTGCGACGGACAATTGCTCGGCGATTGCCGCGACCATGCAAGCGCGGCTGGCAGCCAGTGGCGTCGAAACGCGCGCGTTGGAAGTGAGTGTGGATAATCGCGGGCGGATGGTAGAGTGAGCTTCACTGCATTCCCCAAGATAAATAACCAGCGTTTCACTGGTGTTTCGACAGGATTGACCAGATTCCTTGCAGGATGAACAGGATCGCCCAATAGCAGTCATTCGTTTGCTGATACCCATCTTGTAAATTCTGAATCAATCCCGTTCATCCTGTCTCAATGCTCTGAGGAGATTTTCTTTTGTCCAAGCGTCTGCCCGCGCGCGGTAAAGCCGCCAGCAAACCCAAAAAACCTTCGCCGCTCAACGACCTCGATCTAACGCAGTGGCGCGAATACGACGACATCTGGACGGATTCACTCTGGCAAATCCCTGAACGCGACCGCACCGGGGCGCATCTGGCCGATTATCACGGCAATTTCGTGCCGCAGATTCCCTACCAAGCCATGCGCCGCTATACCAAGCAGGGCGATGTCGTACTCGATACCTTTCTCGGCTCCGGCACGACGCTGATCGAATGCCGCCGCCTGGGCCGCCACGGCATCGGCATCGAACTCAAACCGGCGCTGCGGCGCGCCGCCGAAAAGCGCATCGCCCAGCAAGACAACCCGCACGACATCATCACACAGGCCCTGACCGGCGACAGCGCCAACCTTAACGCCACGCCGCCGCTCATTGCCAAAGCCTTGCAGGCAATTGGCAAACAAGGCGTCCAACTAGCGCTGTTGCATCCGCCCTACCATTCGATCATCCAGTTTTCTGACCGCGCGAACGACCTTTCCAACTGCCCGACCGTCGAAGCCTTCACCGAACGCTTCGGCCAGGTTGTAGACGTCACTAACCAATTCCTGGAACCGGGCCGCTTCCTGGTGCTGGTGATCGGCGACATGTACGAAGCAGGCGAATGGGTTCCGCTGGGCTTTCAATGTATGCAGGAAGTGCTGGCGCGCGGCTACACGCTGAAAAGCCTGGTCGTCAAAGACATGCAAGGCAACCGCGCCAAACGCAATCTGGAAAACATCTGGCGCTATCGGGCGCTGGCGGGCGGGTTTTATATTTTCAAGCATGAGTACGTGATGTTTTTTCAGAAGGGTGGGAAGAAAAATGGATCAAACAGTAAAGTCGTTGAAAAGCGCGGCTGAATTTCATTGCCTCAGTTGAGCAACCGCGAAGCAAGTAATGCTACGAGCGGGCCTTACCTGTTGTAGAATCTGAGGCGAGCCAGACTCGAAAATGCCACGTTGGCAAATCAAGCTGACGGCGGAGATGACAGCAATGAATGAACAAGTCACCTTACAGGTACCTGATTACATTTTGCAGCAAGCGGCACAACTCGCCGCGCAAACCAACCTGAAAGTCGAAAGTTTTTTGGCTGATGTATTGGTGTCGGCGTTAGGTGAGCGTCCAGTGACGGCATTGGCTGACGCTGAAGTCTTGGCCTTGACCGAATCGCGCTTGCCCCAAACACAGGAAGAACGCCTCAAAGATTTGCTGGCCGACCATTGCGAAGGCTTGCTCGATCAAAACCAGCAAAAGGAACTCGACCAGTTAATGAATATCTATGAACGCGCCCTGCTGCGCCAATCCCAGGCTTTGCGTGAAGCAGTTGCGCGCGGATTGATGAAGCCACTCAGCCATGAGCAGAACTAAGGTTGCGGAGCCAATCAAACAGCGTGTGCGCCAAGCCGCAGGCAATCGCTGTGGCTTTTGTTTGGGTGAACAGCGCCGCATCCTGGGCATCCTTGAAATCGAACATATCATTCCTTTGGCGCGCGGCGGCACAGATGAAGAATCGAACCTCTGGCTTTCATGCAGCCTTTGTAATTGCTACAAATGGACACAAACTACTGCGCTTGATCCTGAAACTTTTGCAGTTGCTCCAATATTCAACCCACGAGAACAGGCTTGGGCTGAGCATTTTTGCTGGGATGAATCCGGTGCCAACATACTTGGGCTTACGCCGATTGGGCGCGCCACGGTCAATACCTTACGACTCAATAACCCGATTGCAGTGGAAGTAAGAAAAGGTTGGGTAGAAGCGGGATGGCATCCGCCAAAGCTTTGATCCCCCTGCAAGACAAGCATTGTTTATGTCGTCACTCACCAAAATCCCGGCAGGCGTCCAATACTTCTTTGACGAAGAGGTGAAGCTGCGCCGCCATGTCGAACGCCAGGCGATGGCCGTGTTCGCGGGCTGGTCGTATGACGAGATCATCCTGCCGATGTTCGATTATCACGATCTGTTTGCGCGCGGGATGGGCGCCGAAATCGCCGAGCGCACGTACCGCTTCACCGACCGCGATGGCGCGTTGCTGGCGCTCAGGCCCGAACTGACGTCGCTGGTCGCGCGCACAGTGGCGACGCGGTTCAAAGCCAAGCCGCGCCCGTTGCGCCTGTGCTATTCGGGCGAAGTGTTCCGCTACGACGAACCGAGCGAGCGGGCGGCGCGTGAGTTCCATCAAGTCGGCGTCGAACATATCGGCGAACCGAACATCGTGGCAGACGTAGAAGTCCTGCTCGTTGCGGCAGAGTTGCTGAGCACGCTGGGGCTGAACGGCTTCCGCATTGCGCTCTCGCACGCGGATTTTTTCAACGGCGTGAGCGGCTATCTGGAGCTCGAAGCCGCGCAGCGCGCCGAGTTGCGCCGCCTGATTGATCGCCGCAATAGCCAAGCTCTCGACACCTTTTTGCAACAGCACGCGCCCAGTGTTGAAGCCACGCGCCGCGCCGGATTCTGCCGCCTGACGCAACTCGCGGGTGGCGAAGAAGTCTTGGCGCAAGCCGAACAGGTCTTGCGCAACAAACGTTCGCTGGCGGCGATTGCGCATCTGAGAGCGGTTTACACCACGCTCGCGGCGCTGGGTTTGGCCGAACATTTTGACGTAGATTTCGGCGACACAGGCGGGCAGGAGTATTACACCGGGCTGCTGTTCAAGGCTTACGTGCCTGAATGGAATGTGGCCGTCGGTACGGGCGGGCGCTACGATAAATTGATTGAAAACTTCGGCGCGGCGGAACCGGCGGTCGGCTTTTCCTTCGCACTCGATGCACTGGCTGGAGCGTTGTCAAAACACGCGCCGAACGGCCAGATGGATACGACGGCGCTGGTGCAAAGCATCAATTTCAACGGCGATTTGGCCGCGACGTTCACGCGCGCGCGCACCTGCCGCCAAGCTCATCAACAGGTAAAGATCAGTGCCCAGCAATAAAGCCCAACTCACTATCGCGCTGGCCAAAGGCCGCATGCAGGAAGACGCGCTCGCCCTGTTTGCCCGTGCGGGCATCATCGTGGACGAGAGCGAACTCAAATCGCGCCGCCTCGTCATTCATTCGACCGACCGGCGTTTCAGCTTCGTGCTGGTCAAGCCGAGCGACGTGCCGACGTATGTGGAATACGGCGTCGCCGACGCGGGCGTCTGCGGGCGCGACGTGCTGATCGAAGCGCGCTCTGACGTACACGAACCGCTGGATTTGAAATTCGGGTACTGCCGCATCGCCGTCGCGGGCAAACGCGAAGCCGTCAACGAAGATTACAACCTGCTCGCCACCGTGCGCGTCGCGACCAAATACCCGCGCATCACGACCGCCTACTTCCAAGCCAAAGGCGTGCCCATCGAAATCATCCCGCTGCAAGGCTCGGTCGAACTCGCCCCGCTGCTCGGCCTTTCCGACCGCATCGTAGACTTGGTCGAAACCGGGCGCACGCTGAAAGAAAATGGCTTGGAAGTGATCGAAACCATCACCGACACCACGGCGCGGCTGATCGTGAATCGGGCGAGCTTTCATTTGAAGCGGGCAGCGGTGAGTGCGTTGATTGAGGATTTGGCGAAGGTTCTTTGAATTTTAGAACGGCAACTGTGTAACGTAAGTATGTGGTGCAGCCAGGAGCAAGACTTCCCGTTTGGGGTAACTGTAGATTACGTCGAAATTGTTGGTCACTTCCCGGCCAAGAATGGAAATGTCGCTACTTTCTGCTTCCGTGAAAACAGCGAATGGGCCATTCACAGTTACGCGTCCGCCATCATCACGGGTAAAGCCCAAGCGCGTATCCGCCAGTGTTATTCCCACCAATCCGCCTACACCGCCTACGCGGGGCATCTCTGATTCGGGAACAACCAGCGGTGTCAGCAATGGCAACAACCGCGCTTCAAGCACTGTGCGATCCGCTCCTCCGTCAAGCTGAAAGGTAACGGCTTTCCACTCGCCAGTCGCAGTCAACACATGCGCTTCGATAATGGGGCGCATGATTTCATCCGGGAATTCACGCCAGCGGCCTTTAACAAGCATAAATGCGCTCGCACTTGATTTTCGGAATGTAGATGACGAACGGCGTATCGCTTGGGTGTTTTTCTCGCGCGAGACGTTCTGCTTCTTGCGCATCAGGTGAAACAAAAGTTTCGCCTTCCGAAACCGCCACGAATTGACCGAGATACTGATCGTAAAACGGCTTGCCGTGTTCACTCATCCATTCGCTGTTGCGGCGATATAAGTCGAGGGTGCGGCGGAGTTCCGGGTCTTCAGGCTCAAGGATAAGGGGAAGTTTATAGTCCAACACGACAGTCATAAATTTGTCACCTCGCTTTGCAAATCAGAATGGGCAGCTTATGCCGCCGACAAGGGTTCGTTTTGCTTGGCACCACCTACGACGCATTCGCGCTTTCAGTAGTTCGTGGGCAATATAGGAACAGATAGTTTTTTTGGCAACAGTCTTTTTGAGTCTCAAAGCCGCCTTGTCTATGATCGTGAATTGAGCGAGCTTTATTTGAAACGAGTGGCGGTAAGTGCGTTGATTGAGGATTTGGCGAACTCGCTAACGGAAGTATAAATCGAGATGACTCTTTCCGAATTACAAAGCGATTTAAATCAGTTGCTGCATCAACCAGTTTCTTTCAAACGAATTGCTGGCAATAGCATCATCATTTACTTTTTTGACGAACCAGGCGATAGCAACGTGGTCAGCATCTTCACCCATACCAGTTGGCGCTATCAAAAAGATGGCAAGGTGGTAATCGGTAGCTATGATCTTCTGATTGACGAGGATGATTTCAATTCTGTAGAAGAGTACGAACAAAGGTTCGACTACTTGTGCTCCCTCACAGACGAGCTTTCTAACGCCGACCTTTTGGCCTGTTTCATTGACCCTGAATCATCCGACCTCACTCTAAAATTTAGTAACGAACAGGTTATACACATCTTCGCCAACAGCGCGTTCGATAATATAGCGTGGACATATCGGAACATCCCACAGCAAATCTGCGCAAACGTCTCACCATCTGGCGTAGAGATTAAAACAATAGATAAATAGCAATGATCGAACTCATCAAACTCAATTCATCTGATACCGACAACGCCAAGCTCCAACGCATTCTCAACCGCACCAACGGCCTCAACGCCGAAATTCTGGCGCGGGCGGAAAGCATCCTGCACGAAATCCAAACGCGCGGTGATGCGGCGTTGCTTGAATTCACCGAACGTTTCGACGGCGTTAAACTCACGCCCGCAACCTTGCGCGTGCCCCGTGAAGTCATCGAAGAACTCGCCGCCCAAGTAGACGACGAACTCATCGCCGCCATGCGCGCTGCGATTCACAACATCCGCACCTATCACCAACACCAACTCACCCGTGATTGGGAAATCGAAGGCGAGAACGGCGTGCGACTGGGCCAGCGCGTCAGCCCGCTGCAAATTGTCGGCTTGTACGTGCCCGGCGGCACGGCGGCTTATCCTTCGACCGTAATGATGAACGCGATTCCGGCGCAGGTCGCGGGCGTGCCGCGCATCGTCATCGTCACGCCGCCGGGCCAGTTCAAACAAAACCCGCTCATCGCGGCCACGCTGAAAGAGTTGGGACTGTTTGAGGTATACACCATCGGCGGCGCACAGGCCGTCGCCGCGCTCGCCTTTGGCACCGCAACGATTCCGCGCGTAGACAAGATCGTCGGCCCCGGCAACCAGTACGTCGCGGCGGCCAAGAAGCTGGTTTACGGCGCGGTGGACATTGATTCCATCGCCGGGCCTTCGGAAATCATCGTGGTCGCCGACGACACCGCACGCCCCGATTTCGTCGCGGCTGATTTGCTCTCGCAGGCCGAACATTCCGAAGACGCGGCTGCCATTCTGATCACGCCGAGCGAGACGCTGGCTTTGACAGTGAAAGAAGAACTCGCCCGGCAAACGGCTACGTTGTCGCGCAAAGCGATCATTGAACGCTCGTTGGCCGATTTCGGCGCGCTGATCGTCGTCGAAAACATTGACGCCGCTTGCGCCCTGTGCAGCCGCCTCGCCCCCGAACACGCCGAAGTTATCACGGCGGATTGCGAAGCCGACGCGCTCAAGATTCACAACGCGGGTGCGATTTTTATCGGCGCTTACTCACCCGAACCCGTCGGCGATTATTTCGCCGGAACGAATCACGTGCTGCCGACGGGCGGGACGGCGCGTTTCTCTTCGGCGTTGGGCGTGTATGACTTTTTGAAAAAGACGAGCATCGTGCGCTATACGCGGGAAGAGTTGATGCAGACGGCAGGGATGATCGAACGGTTGGCGTTGGCGGAAGGATTTGACGCGCACGCGCGCTCCGCTACGCTGCGAATTGATAGTTGACAGTTGGTAATTGATAGTTGGGGTTCGTATGGCAGAAAGTCTAGTAAAAGATACGTCGTATAAATTTGCGGTCAGGGTAGTACGGCTGTACAAGTATCTGACCGAAGAGAAGCGGGAGTTTATCCTCAGCAAGCAGTTACTTCGCTCGGGCACTTCGATTGGGGCGAATGTCAAAGAGGCCACGCAAGCTGAGTCGCGGGCTGACTTCATTCACAAAATGGCGATTGCGTTGAAAGAAGCTTCCGAGACTGAGTATTGGCTGGAACTGCTGAAAGAAACCGAATATCTCGACGAGGCCGGGTTTAATTCGATTTATGCTGATTGCCAGGAACTGCTCAAGCTACTCACCGCAATCATCAAATCCTCCAAGCAAAATTCATGACCGAAAAAACGATCAACGATCAACTATCAACGATCAACTGCATTAAGCCGCACGTTCGCGCGATCAAAGCCTACACGCTCGCGTCCCTCGAAGCGCCGATCAAGATCAACCAAAACGAAAATCCATTCGGGATGCCCGCTGCCATCAAAGACGAAGTCTTGCGCCGTGCCGCCGCCCACGATTGGGCGCGCTATCCTGAATTTGTCCCGACGGCGTTGCTGGAAAAGCTGGCGGCTTACACTGGCTGGCGCGCGGACGGCATTATGGCGGGCAACGGCTCGAATGAGATGATTCAATCGGTCGTCAATGCGGTCGTCGAAAAAGGCGTGCTCACCGTGCTGCCCGAACCGACGTTTTCGGTTTATCGCCAAGTCATAACTGTTGCGGGCGGCGAAATCGCTTCGGTCTTGTTGAAGGAAGACCTAACTTTTGACGTGCCGCGCTTGAAAGCCGAAATCCTTGAACGCAAGGCTGCGCTGGCGATCATCTGTTCGCCCAACAATCCGACGGGTTGCACGATCAGCCGCGCCGAGTTGGTGGATTTGCTGACCAGCACCGACGCCTTGATTGTCGTAGACCAAGCCTATCTGGAAATCGGCGGCGAGAATTTCGTGCCGCTGCTCAACGAACATCCCAATCTCGTCATCCTGCGCACGTTTTCCAAAGCGATGGCGATGGGCGGCTTGCGCGTGGGCTATTGTCTGGCCGCGCCCGAACTCATCACCGAATTCAACAAGGCCAAGATGCCATATAGTTTGAATTATTTTTCGATGACAGCGGCGGAAGTGGCGCTGGACAAGCAAAAGTTGTTGCAACCGCTGGTCGCCGCCATACAAAGCGAGCGCGAGCGGCTGTTTGCTGAGTTGGGCAAGATTGAGGGGCTGGAACCTGTGCCTTCGGCGGCGAATTTTTTTGCGGTCAAAACCCGCGTCACGCCAAAAGAATTGTTCACGCAATTGCACGCAAGTGGCATTTTGATTCGCGATGTAAGCAGTGCGCCAATGCTGAAAGATTACGTGCGCATTAGTGTGGGGACACCGGAAGAAAACGATGCCTTGCTCAAAGCGTTGAAAGAGCTTTTTGTGGAATGAGTATATGTTCGAGGACATCCTCAAGCTGATGTGCGAATATATCCGCGATGATTGCGCGGAATTAACACGCCACGCTTACGACGAAATGAACGATGATGACTTGTTTGTCTTCGACTTGGAGCAATGCATCCTGACTGGTAGCATTGTTAAGCGCCAGTGGGACGATGATTTTCAGGATTGGAAATACGTGATTCATGGCCTGAGCGCCGATGGCGAACAGATCGCTACGATCGCCAAGCTGGCAGAGCAACAAAAGGTCGTTTTCATTACCACCTTTCGTCTATGAAGCAAGAACAAGAATCAGCAATCGTGTGCAGCCTCTGCGGGCAGCAAAAAGCCCATCAGGTCACCAGACCGCAGTTCGTCGGCAAAGGCAAAGACTTGGTGATCGTCGAGAATGTTCCCATGATTTCCTGCCGCAATTGCGGGCACGATTATTTTTCCCTTGAAGTTGCCCGCAAACTCGACCGCATCCGCACCAAACCACGTGAACAGACAGCTCAAAAGAGCTTCGCGGTAGCCGAACTTGTTTAACCCCTATGCCTCGTACTGCGACCATCACACGCAAAACCAAAGAAACCGACATCTCCGTCACACTCAACCTCGACGGCGGCGGGCAAAGCACGATTACCACCGGCATCGGCTTTCTCGATCACATGCTTGACCTGTTCGCGCGCCACGGTCTGTTTAATCTGACGGTCGAATGCCAAGGCGACTTGCACATTGACGACCATCACACGGTCGAAGACATCGCCATCACGCTAGGCCAGACCTTTGCCCAGGCACTGGGAGACAAGCGCGGCATTGTGCGTTATGGCGCGGCCTACGTGCCGATGGATGAGACGTTGGCGCGCGCGGTCTGTGACCTGTCAGGCCGCGCTTACCTCGTTCACCGTGTGACAAACACACGCGAAAAGATCGGCGACTTATCGGTCGAATTGGTCGAACATTTTTGGCATTCGTTCGCCGAGCATTGCCAATGCAATCTGCATATCGAAGTGTTTTACGGCAGCAACCAGCACCATATCATCGAAGCCCAATTCAAAGCCGTCACACGCGCGCTGGCGCAAGCCGTCCGCGTGGATGAACGCATTGAAGGCGTGCTGTCTACGAAAGGAACAATCTAATTTTAGCCACAGAGGCACAGAGACACAGAGTCGAACCGAAGAAATGAAACCTCTCCTTTTTCCTCCGTGTCTCTGTGCCTCTGTGGCTAATTCATCTGCAAAAATGAAAATCGCCATCATTGATTACGACATCGGCAATTTGCGCAGCGTCGAAAAAGCTTTCACTTCACAAGGCATTCCCGCCGCCATTACCAAAGACGAACAAGTCATTCGCGCCGCCGACAAACTCGTGCTGCTGGGCGTCGGCGCGTTTGGCTACGCGATGGACAGCTTGCGCAAGTACGGCTTCGATAAACTGATTCTTGAAGCCGCCGGTGCGGGCAAACCGATCATCGGCTTGTGTGTGGGGCTGCAAATGCTCTTTGACGAAGGGTATGAATTCGGCGTGCATAAAGGCCTGGGGCTGTTGCCGGGCAAGGTCATTAAGTTCCCTGACGGTGTGCGCGTGCCGCACGTCGGCTGGAATCAGGTCGAATACCGCAACAGCGCAGCGCAGCGGCCTTTTCAAGCGGCACTCTTGCGCGGCTTGCCGGATCAATCGTTCTATTATTTTGTGCATTCCTATTATGTCGAACCGGTGGATGAGACCTGTGTGCTGGGCCTAACCGATTACGGCTTGCGCTATGCCTCGATCTGCGGACGCGACAGCGTCGTCGGCGTGCAGTTTCATCCGGAAAAGAGCCAGGCGGCCGGCTTACAGCTTCTGCGAAACTTTGCTGAGTTCTGATTTTCCGCAACCGTCAATCTCAACTGCGGCAACGTTCCATCAAATTTACCAGCCAAGCCACCTCCCCGCCTGATAATTGCTTGACAGTCCTGGAACCATTTGGATAATGCCACCAACCGATTGCACTGAAATTCTGACACTAACCACACATAGCAATCGGTACCGCTTCTCGCATCAATCAATCCTGAGTTGATGCCGCACGCTGGGACGAATCGCATACCCTTCAGTTTTCTTTCAACGCATCTTCACGTTTGTGGACTATAGCCACTCTAGCCGGGGCTTTTCTGCCTACGGCCACGGGGCTTCTATCACTACAGGCGCGTGGCGATCATGGTTGCGCGTCGCACTTCACGATGGAGGAATCAATGCATAAAGAAACGTGCTTTAGGAAGTTCGGCACGGCCTTGCTCCTGGCGCTGGCGTTAACAGTCACCGCCTTTGCGCAGACCAGCGCCAGCTTGAGTGGCACCGTGCATGACGCGCAGGGGAATGCGGTCAGAGCTGCGAAAGTCATGCTCACGAACACAGCGGGTACCACCCAACTCGACACCACCACCAACCACGAAGGGTTTTATACCTTCCCGGTCATTCAACCAGGCAATTACACGGTGACGATTGAGGCCTCTGGCTTCAAGAAGTCCGTTAAATCGGGCCTCGTCGTCAATGCCTCGGACAAACAATCCGCCGGTATCACCGCGCTGGAAGTCGGCGACATTTCCAACACTGTCGAAGTCACCGCTGACGCCGCCCAACTTCTGATCAAAACAGAATCGGGCGAACAAAGCACGGCGATCAACAATCAACAGTTGCAGAACCTCGCGATCAACGGGCGCAATTACCTCGACCTGCTCAAACTCACACCGGGCGTAGTTGTCACCACCAGTTTCGCCACTTCTAGCCCAGGCGGGTTGGGCAACATTGACATCAACGGCACGCGCACGGGCAAAAACAACCTGACGATTGACGGCACCACCAACGTGGACACCGGCTCGAACGGCACCCAGCACATCGCGCTCTCGCTCGACAACATCGCCGAGTTCAAGCTGCTGACCTCGAACTTCCAGGCCGAATACGGGCGTTCGGGCGGCGGCGCGATACAGATCGTGACCAAGAGCGGCACCAGCCAATTCCACGGCACGGGCTACTACTTCCACCGGCACGAACAATTTAATGCCAACAGCTTTTTCAACAATGCCAACGGGCGCATCGGCGATCCGAACACGGGCATTGAGCGTAACCCGCGCAATTTCTATCGCTACAATCAGCAGGGCTACAACATCGGCGGCCCGGTTTGGGCGCCGAAGATTGGCAGCAAGTACCTGAAAGAGCGCCTCTTCTTTTTCTTCTCGCAGGAATATCAACAACAACTCGTACCGCAGGCTGCCCGGCAGTCGCGCGTACCGACGGCGCTGGAAGCCGCAGGCGATTTCAGCCAAACCAAAGATGGCAACGGCGTCGCGATCGTCATCAGAGACCCGGTGACGGGCCTGCCTTTCGATGGCAATAAAATCCCAGCCGCACGCATCAACGCGAATGGCACCAAGATTCTCAATCTCTTCCGCCGCTTCGAGAACACGCCGCTGGGCGGCGCGGATAATGGCTTCCGTTACAACCACAATTCGCAATTGAGCGTCAGCTATCCGCGGCACGAAAACAGCATCCGGCTCGATTACAATGTCACGGACAACACCAAAGCTTATGTCCGCTACACGCGCGATGCCGACCAACAGATCATGCCTTATGGCTTGGGCTGGACGGGCGGCAGCAACAACATTCCGTTCGACAACCTGGTCTTCAAACAGGCGCCCGCCTGGAACAGCACGCTCAACGTCACGTCGGCGCTCTCACCGACCTTGACCAATGAGTTCATCTTCGGCGCGAGCCAAAATAACCTGACGCTTGATCCGACGGTGGCAAATGCCGCGAGCTATTCAGGCATCGGCTTCAATTTTGCGCTGCCATTCGCGGGCTACCCGGCGAATCAGTGGTTCAACATCGGCTTCGGCGGGATTACTAACAACACCTTCGCCGGCGTCGCGGGGTACAGCCAGTATCCTTACAAAAACTCCAACACGACCTTCGACATTTATGACAATGTCAGCAAGGTGGTTGGCACGCATACGATGAAGGCCGGTTTCTATTACCAGCGCAGCCGCAAGGATCAGGCGGCGGGCGATTCCGCCAACATCCAGTTCAGTCACAATACGAACAACCCGAACAACACCGGGCATCCTTATGCCAACGCGCTGCTCGGCGAGTTCAACACCTTCAATCAGCCGAACATCGGCGTCTTCCAGGGACAGTATCGTTCGACCAATATCGAGTGGTATGCGCAAGACAACTGGAAGGTCAACAGCCGGCTGACGTTGGATTACGGGATGCGCTTCTCGTTGATCTACCCGCAATACGACAAACGCGCGCAGGAATACTACTTCGTGCAAAGCAAGTACGACCCGGCCAAAGCCGTGCGGCTCTACCGGCAGACTTGCGTCAACGTCAACGCCTTCGCTTTGGGCGGCTGTTCAGGCACCAACCTGAAAGCCTACGATCCCGGCCCGACCAACAACGTCTCTCCGTTGCAGGCGGCCCAGAATACGGCGCTGCAATTGCCAAGTTACTTGATCAATCGCATCGTGCCCGGCTCGGGCGACCCCTTCAACGGGATGCAAGGCCAGCAACAAGGCAACTTCCCTGGCGGCATCAAGAGCCGTGGCGTGCAATACGGTCCGGTCTTGGGCTTTGCCTACGACGTTTTCGGCACCAAGAAGACGGTCGTGCGCGGCGGGTACCGTTGGGGCTATGACCGCGTGCAGGGCAACGAACTGTCCTTCGCCGCCGTCGGCCAACCGCCGAAATTCTTCAACCCGACGTTCAATTTCGGCAATCTTTCCACTGTGGGTCAGAACACCGGCGCCATCGCGCTCGGCACGACCGGCGTGATTTCCGCCGATCAGGAAGGCTTTGTTCCCAGCGTGCAGAGCTTCAGTCTCGGTGTACAGCAGGACATTGGCTGGAACACCGTGTTGAGCGTTACCTATGTTGGCACTCTCTCGCGCCATCAGCAGGAATTGCTCAACCTCAATTACAGCCCCTACGGCGAACTCTTCACCAAAGCGGCACAAGACCCGTCGAAATTCGCGGGCGGCGTGGTGCCGGATGAAGAACCCGGGCTGGCGCAGGTTTACAAAGATGCCGGTTTGAAGTTCTCTGGCACCTATGCGCTGGCGGCGGACTTCCTGAAGAAGTACCCGGGCTATACCACCGTCGGTCTGCGCACCTTCGGTGGTTCGTCAAACTACCACTCAATGCAAACGACGTTGAGCAAGCGGCTCGGCAATTCGGTGAATTTGGGCATGGCTTATACCTGGTCGAGGGCTATGGGCACAGCCAATACTTACTCCGACTTCATCAACCCGGTTTGCTCGCGCTGCGTGAACTATCAGCCGCTGAGCTTTGACCGCAAGCACCTGATGGTCATCAACTATGACTGGCGGGTGCCCGGCTTGAAGAGCGCGAACTGGGCCGTCAAGGGTGTAACCAATGGCTGGCAGATCACCGGCATCACGCAATTCATTTCCGGCTCGCCGACGCGGCCCGGCATCGGCATTCCGAACGTCAACCTCAATCAACGCATTAATGGCTCCTGGACGGAAGGCATTGGCCCGCTCTTTAGCGGCGATGTCAAACGTTCCTCGGACATCAATAATGCCTTCAATTGGCAAAACGTCCGGCTGCCGAGCGTGGCCGAGGCCTTGCAACTCAAAGGCGCTTATCCGGTCGGTTACTTGAGGAATCCCGGTATCAACGTGACGGATCTCTCCGTCTTCAAGAACTTCGGGCTGGGCAAGGACAGCGAGCGCCGCATCCAACTCCGGCTGGAAGCGTTCAACGTCTTCAACCACGCGCAGTTCAGCGGCTTCAACAGCGGTGTGAACTTCAATATCGCCACGAATTTCTCGGACTTCCTGCAAAAGCAAAAAGCGGATGCAGCATACGTCCAGAACGTGCGCGGCGGCACGCTCAGTGGCAATCCACGCCTGGGTAACGGCCTGGGCGAATACAATGGCCTGAGCGGAACCGTGTCGGGCAATCGCATCGTTCAGCTTGCGGTGAAGATTTACTTCTAACCGCAAACTGACTGGCCGTACCTCAACAGTGGGGGTTGCAACTCGCTTGCAGCCCCCGTTTTCTTTCCAGGCCTGGCCTGGGTACGCAGGATTTTCCCTTGGAGGTCTGCGATGGCAAACGGACGATTCTGGCTGGTGCTATTGCGCTGTCTCGCGTTGCTGTGTCTGGCGGCGAGCAGCGTGCAGGCACAATTGGGAACCGTGGGCGGGCCGGGCTTCATCGTGTTTGGCCGCGTCTATCTGCCCGATGGCAAACCGGCCTCGCGCGTGAAGGTTTATCTGGAAATGTCCAATGGGCTGAACCGGTATATTCCCAGTGATGACGGCGGCAACTATGAATTTCGCGGCGTCGCGGCCGGGCGTTACAAGGTGAAAGCCGTCAACCCTGACGCGGCCGAGCAATACAGCGACGTGGCCGAATCCGATTCGACGCGCGCCTATTCCAATCGCGTGCAGATTGATGTTTACCTGCGGCTGCCACTGCACAAAGGCGCGCCTGATGCCAAACCCGGCACCATCAGCGTCGCCGAAGCCGCGCAAAACATCCCCAAAGCGGCACGCCAGGCCTTTGAGCAGGGCCTCAAGCTGCAAAAGGAAAACAAGCCGGACAAGGCGCTCATCCAATTCAACCAAGCCATTCAAGAATACCCCGAATACTTTCAGGCGCTGACCGAACGCGGCAACCTGCGCATGGCGCGCAACCAATTGGCCGAAGCCGCCGCTGATTTTGCGCGTGCGCTGGAACTCAACCCCAAATACGCGGCGGCGTTGCGCGGCTTGGGCTATTGCCAGCTTCAGCAAAAACAGTTTGAAGCGGCGGTCGCCAATCTCGAAAACGCCTACGCGCTGGCCCCCGACGTGGCGCTGACCCTGATGCTGCTGGGTTATGCCAACCTCTCGCTCAACCGTTACGAACCGGCCCAGCAATGTTTGCAAGAGGCGTTGCGCCTGGACGCGGCGAGCGCCGCCCGCGCCTATGTGTACCTCGGCGAAATCTACGCGCACGAACAGAAATTCAAGGAAGCCGCCGACGCCATCAATGCCTATTTGAAATTGAAACCGGACGCCGCCGATGCCGCGCGGTTAAAAGAGCGGGAAGCGCAGTGGCGCGCACGGGGCAAGAGCCAAGACTGATGCGAGTTGTATTGCTGGCGTGGGTGCGTAGAATGAAGCACCGAAAGGAGAACCATTTCGATGACAGCAACCCAGGATAACGTCCTTTCAATCGCCACGCTGAGCGACACCGGACAATTGACGCTTCCCTCTCAATACCTGAGCGCCTGGCCGCATGGCGAAACCTTCAACGTAATGCAGGCTGGCGCGGCCTTGCTGCTAGTGCCGCGTGACGAAGCCTTGGCGACAGTGCTGGCAAGAATGGAGACGGCGCTCAGCCACAGCGGTCTCAAAGTGAATGACTTGATCGCCGCCGCTGACGAAGCACGCGCCGAGATTGTGCGCGAACAATTCGGCAACCTGGATGAGGCAGAAAAGTGAACGTCTGGCCCAGCAGCGGCGCGCGCGTCTTCCCCGATTCCAATGTGCTGATCGAAGGTTTATTTGCGCCCTGGAGCGTGTCACGCGCGCTCTTGATTCTGGCGCGAGCGCAAGCCTTCCGGCTGGTGCTGTCACCTTATGTTGAAATGGAAGTTGAGCGCGCGCTCCCCAAACGGCTGGGACACGATGCAGTAGAAGGGACGCGCTTGATTGACGATTATGCGCTGGCGTTGCGACTGCTCGCCCCCGAACGCGCCGCGAGTGCGACACGCGAGGAAATCGAAACGCACCGCTCGTTGATTCGGCATATGAACGATGTGCCTGTGCTGGTCACGGCCATCAAAGCGCAACCTGACTGGCTAGTCACCGCCAACGTCGAACATTTCTCGCCGGAAGTTGCCAGACGCACAGGGTTGAAGATCGTCACGCCTTATCAGTTCCTACAGATGTTCAAGCTGAATCCAGGTACATAATTCAATCAAAGGAGGAGCCAGGATGAACGCCGCACAAGCTAGCGCACTACTTGCGCAGATCAACAGCATCGAAACGCAACTCACGACATTGAAACAGCGGGTGCAAAAATTCGCCGCGCAAAATGACGAACAGCCGCACACCTTTGCCGATCTCGAAGGCGTTTGGGCCGGGCAAAACTTTAGTGAAGAAGAGATCGAAGCAGCTTTGTACAAACTCACGCCGGAATGGATAGACGAGATCGCCACCATTCCGAGCAAGGCCGAGTGATAAGGTTTCACGGATGTTTCAATACCTACTACTCGCCATCGTCATTACGTTCTGCCACGCACAACAGGCATCTGACCCGGCAGCACAATTCCAAGCTGCCGTCGCCCTGCAACAACAAGGCCAGCTCGACGAAGCCGCCGCCGCCTATCGCGCGCTGCTCAAACGAAAACCTGATTACGCCGAAGCCCACGCCAACCTGGGCGTCGTGCTCGCGCGGCTGGGCCAATACCAAGAAGCTATTCACGCCTACGAAGCGGCTTACAAACTCGCGCCGCAATTGACGCCGATCCTGCTCAATCTGGGCATCGCGCATTATCGCGCGGGCCAATTCGCCGCAGCCTGCGCCGTCTTGCCGAAGTTTTTAGAGAAACAGCCGAACTCGTGGCAGGCGCGCCAGCTTTACGGGCTATCACTCGCCGCGCTGGGCCGCGAAGAAGAAGCATTGACCCAATTGGAACCGACGCTGGACGCCGCGCCGCCCGACGCCGCCGTGTTGTATACGGCCGGGCTGGCCTATTTGCGTTTGGGCCGCGCCGGGTTTCGCGCGACGCTCGAACGGCTGGCGGCTTTCCCGGCGGGCGCACCGGCCTTGCACTTGTTACAGGGCCACGCCTTTTTGCGCGATCAGGAATTTGAACAGGCGCTGGAAGAGTTGCGGGCGGCGGAAAAGCTCAATCCCGAATTGCCCCGGCTCTATTACGCGCTGGGCACGGCGCACGCGCAATTGGCGCAACACCGCGAAGCCGCCGCCGCCTTTGAAAACCAATTGCGCCGCACGCCGGAGGACGCCACGACAATGTATGCGCTGGCCGTGGCGTTAGAGGCCGTAGGCAATTTGAGCGCGGCGCAACAATACGTCACCGCCGCGCTCAAACTCGATCCGCAAAACGCCGCAGCCAACGGCTTGCTGGGCAAGATTCTTTTCAAACAGGGGAAAGCCGCCGAGGCCGTGAAGCTGGTGGAGCTTGGTGTGAAAGGCCGTCCCACCGATCAGGAATTGCGCTATCAGTTGGCGCGCATCTATCAGCAACTTGGGCGGAAGGAAGACGCCGCGCGCGAATTTGCCGCTGTGCAAAAGCTAAAAGCTGAACAATTGAAACAAGACCGGGCGAACACGCCAAAGCCTTAGCCAGTCGAAATCAAGGGCTAATGCAACCATTGCACGCACCCTGGGTACGCACCGCTTCCAGCGTGCAGTCTCAGCAACCTATTCTTTCAGGCCGGTAGCCCTGACTTGACGCCTGCACGCTGGAAGCGGTGCGTACCCAGGGTGCGGCTACTTCTCAATCACCTTAACCACGCGATTCGCGGCTACCTTCGTCAGCTTCTCGACCTTACCGTTCGGCCAACGCACGACAATCTCATCAATCACATTCGCTTTCCCCAAGCCGAAATGCAGCCGCCAATCCGAATGTGAAAGATAACTGTCGCCCGCGCGCACTTCGTCCACTTGCGTCAGGCCGCCCGCTTTGACTTCGACACGCGCGCCGACAGCATTGCGATTGGATTTCGTGCCGGTCAATTTCAGCTTCAACCAATGCCCGGTCTGTGCGCCATTCGTTTCGACAAAATCGTTGCGCAACAGCATCGGCGGGCCGTCCAGATCGTTGACCAAAATATCTATGTCGCCGTCTTCATCGTAATCGCCAAAGGCCGCGCCGCGCGACGCCCGCCGCTCTTGCAAGGCAGCGCCAACTTCATTCGAGGCATCGGCGAAGGTGCCGTTGCGCAAATTGCGATAGAACAGCTTGCGTTGGCGGTATTGTCCACCTGGATACGCGCCTTCGATCTGCGGATAAACGTGGCCGTTGACGACCAACAAATCGAGCCAGCCATCGAGGTCGGCGTCAAAAAACTTCACGCCCCAACCGACGTAAGGCAAGCTGACTTCCGCCGTCTTGCTCACGCGCGACACATCGCTAAACGCACCATCGGCCTGTTTGTGATAGAGCGTGTTGTACTGTTCGGCAAAGTTGGTCACGAACAAATCCAGCCGCCCGTCGCGGTCATAATCGCCAATTGAAATGCCCATACTGCCCTGCTCCACGCCGTTGTCATCCACCGCCACACCGAGGGCCAAACCCATTTCAGTGAAGGTGCCGTTGTGATTGTTGCGATAGGCATAATTAGGCGTCGCGTCATTCGCCACGTAAATATCCGGCCAGCCGTCGTCATCGAAATCCGTCCACACCACACCCAAGCCGTAATAGCCATTCGCGTCTTCAACCTTCGCGGCCTTGCTCACATCAGTGAACGTCCCATCACCATTGTTGCGATAGAGTGCATCGCCCGCGCCCGGCAAGCCGCGCGGCCCGCATTGCACGGCGATGTTGCGAAAGCGGCACAACTCGCCCTTGCCGAATTGCGGCAGGTCAGTCAGTTTGAAGTCCACATAATTCGCCACGAACAAATCAAGGTCGCCATCGCGGTCGTAATCGCCCCACGCCGCGCCGGTCGAAAAACGCGCATCGCCCACGCCCGCCTTGGCCGTCACGTCTTCAAACTTGCCGTTGCCCAAATTGCGATAGAGCTTGTTCGGCCCGAAGCAGGTGACATACAAATCGTCAAAGCCATCGTTGTCATAATCGGCCACGCTCACACCCATCGCCCAACCGGGATCAGCGACGCCCGCTTTGACGGCGACGTCTTCAAACTTGCCATTGCCCAGATTGCGGTACAGCGCGGCAGGTGGACGCGGCTTGTTGGCTAAGGCGGCTTCGACGGAATAGGAGTTGGTCAGGTAAAGATCGAGTTTGCCGTCGCCGTCATAATCAAACATCGCCGCACCGCCGCCCATGCTTTCGACGATGTATTTCTTTTCAGACGCGGCAGCGTTGATAAACGCAATCCCGGCGGATTTGGTCACGTCAGAGAAGTGAATGGGAGCAACCGCTGGCGAATCGGCGTTTCCTTGCGCTGACCAGTTGAAAAATGCTGGGGTAAGACAGGCAAGGCTGAGCAGCAACAGCAAGCACGTTCTGAATAGCCAAACCGCGCTGGTCGGAAGTTGAGGTGCAGCGGCAGTCTGGGTACGCACCGCTTCCAGCGTGCGGACTTGGCAGACCAATCTTTTCAGCCAGTGGCTCCGACCTGACGCCTGCACGCTGGAAGCGGTGCGTACCCAGGGTTGCCCGCTTGCTTTCTTACATTCGCACTTCATTTAGCTACCAAATTGACCAACCGCTTCGGCACCACAATCGTTTTGACGATCTGTTTGCCAGCCAGCTTGGCCTGGACTTTGGCGTCCGCCAGCGCAGCGGCTTTCAGATCGTCGTCTGCGATTTCGGCGGGGACGATAACGCGGGCAACCAGCTTGCCGTTCAGTTGCACAGGGATTTCCAGTTCATCGGCCTTCGCCAGTTCGGCGTCGAATTGCGGCCACGTTGAGGCCACCACGATTTCGTCGTGGCCTAACGAGGCCCACAACTCTTCGGCGATGTGCGGCGTGAAAGGGGCCAGCAGTTTCGCCAGCGCCTCCAACGCTTCTTTCACCGCGAACTTGTCAGCGGCAGTTGCGCCCTCTTTGACCGCGCCGTCGAACGCATAGATTTCGTTGGTCAGTTCCATCAACGCTGCCACGCCGGTGTTGAAATTCATGCGCTCGCCGATGTCATTCGTCACACGCTTGATCGTCTGGTGCGTCTTGCGGCGCAACGCGCGCGCCGTCGTCGAAAAATCAGAATCCGCAATCCGCAATCCGCAATCCGCAATCTGGGAGTGCCAGCGATGAACGATGCGCCAGACGCGATTCAGGAAGCGCGCTGCACCTTCGGCTCCGGCCTCGCTCCATTCCAAATCCTTTTCGGGCGGCGCGGCGAACAGCATAAACAGCCGCAGCGTGTCGGTGCCGAACACACGAATCATCTCGTCGGGATCAACCGTGTTCTTTTTGGATTTGGACATCTTCTCAATGCGCCCGACAGTGGCCGTGCGCCCGCAGAATTTGCATTTGCCGTCTTCGACCTCTGATGGATTCAGCCAGTCGTGCTCTGCGCAACGATGTGTCGCCAGGCAGACCATGCCTTGCGTCAGCAGTTTCTTGACCGGTTCGCCGAAGGTCAGCAGGCCCAGGTCGCGCATGATCTTCGTCCACAGCCGCGTGTAAATCAGGTGCAGCACGGCGTGTTCGATGCCGCCGATGTATTGATCCACCGGCGTCCAATAGGCCGCGACTTTCGGATCGAACGGCAACTCGTCATTCTTTGGATCAACGTAGCGGAAGTAGTACCACGACGAATCCACGAAGGTATCCATCGTGTCGGTATCGCGCCGCGCCGCGCCACCGCACTTCGGACAAGTCGTATTCACAAAACCTTCGTGTTCAGCCAGCGGTGCGCCCTTTGACGCAAAATCCAGATCGGACGGCAGCGTGACGGGCAATTGGTCTTCGGGCACGGGGACGATGCCGCAGCTTGGGCAGTGGATGAACGGCATCGGCGTGCCCCAGGCGCGTTGGCGCGAGATGCCCCAATCGCGGATTTTGAAATTGGTGCGCGCCGTGCCGAAGCCGTTGGCCTCTGCGTGCGCGGTCATCGCGGCGATGGCGTCGGGCACACTCTTGCCACTCCATTCGCCGGAGTTGATGACTACGCCGGATTCGTCTTTAGCGGTGAACGGCGCCGCGACCGGCGCGTCATCGGCTTTGGTCGAGTCAGCCAGCTTGATGACGCGGCGAATCGGCAGACCGTACTTGGATGAAAACTCGAAGTCGCGTTCATCGTGCGCGGGCACGGCCATAATCGCGCCCGTGCCGTAACCGGTCAGCACGAAATTCGCCGTCCAGATCGGCAGTTTCTCGCCGCTGAACGGATTGAGCGCGTAATGGCCGGTGAAGACGCCCAGTTTCTCTTTGCCCTCGGCGATACGGTCGGCGGCTTCGATGGCGGCCTGCTGTTCGACAAATGTTTTCAGTTCGTCGCTGGCCTGCCCCGCCGCAATCCATTCGGCGATGTAGGCGTGTTCGGGCGCCAGAATCACCGAGCTGGCCCCGTAAATCGTGTCAATGCGCGTGGTGAAGATGCGAATCTTTTTGTCCGGTTCGCCTTCAATACCGAAATCAACCTCCGCGCCTTTGCTGCGGCCAATCCAATTGCGTTGCATCGTCAGCACGCGGTCGGGCCAGCCACCTTCCAAGCTGTCCAGGCTGTCCAGCAGTTCGTCGGCGTATTTGGTCACGCGCACGAACCACTGTTCCAGTTGGCGCAGTTCGACGGGCGTATCTTCGTGCCGCCAGCAGAAGCCGCCTTCGGCCTGTTCGTTGGCCAGCGAGGTGTTGCACTTATCGCACCAATTGACGGTTGCGTTCTTGCGATAGACCAACCCGCGCTCGAACATCTTGATGAAAAACCATTGGTTCCAGCGGTAATACTCCGGCGTGCACGAAGCGATTTCGCGCCGCCAGTCATAACAGAATCCCATGCGCTGTAATTGGGTGCGCATGGCGTCAATATTCTCGAACGTCCACACATCAGGCCGCGCGCCGTGTTTGATCGCGGCGTTTTCGGCGGGCATGCCAAATGCATCCCAGCCCATCGGATGCAGCACGTTGAAGCCCTGCATGCGTTTGAAATGCGACAGCGCGTCGCCGATGGAATAGTTGCGCACGTGGCCCATGTGGATGCGGCCCGACGGATAAGGCAGCATTTCCAGGCAGTAAAACTTGGGCTTGGATGGGTCTACTTCGACCTCGAAGGTCTTGTGGGCAGCCCAGCGCTGTTGCTGGCGCTCTTCGATTTCGGCGGGAAAGTATTTCTCTTGCATGATTCTCGTTAGTCCTTTTGCATTGCGGCGCGCGCTGTCCGGCAAACTGCCAGTTTGCCGAGAGACTAATTGCCAGTCCCTTCGGCCATCATCACAACTTCGCCAAGCCTGCGGCAAACTGGCAGTTTGCCGGACAATTACGGCGCGCCAAGATAACAAACTCTTGAATTCGGGGAAAACGGTTCGGCGGGAAAGCAGCGCAATCATCCACATTGCGCTGCTAGCTAAGGCGGAGGCTGGTCAACGGCGCATACACCGCCGCGCCATTGGCAGGCGCGCAATGCATCACGTAACGGCGGTTGTGTTTGCTGTTGTTGTTCATTGCTGTTTCCGTGGCGGCAGATTTTACTGATGAGGCCGGATTCGAGCAAGCAGTTATTCGGAGTTCATGTTTTCAATTTCGGTTTTTTCGCGGCAGCAACTCTCCGGCAACATAGGTAGTACCATCGCCAAAGCTCACGCGATACAAATCAACTTCCACCTTAGTGATCACTGGTGAAAAACCCTTTTGACCAGTCCAGTGCTCCAAGTAATCCCAATGATTCTTGATATGCTCTTTGTTAATTTTGAAGACATGCGACTCGCCAGGTTTCAAGGCAACGTCCTCTGTAGTCGCGTATCTTGAGATATGACTAAATTCAGGATTGCCAAACTCCAGTCTAAATCCTGCCGTCCCGCCATAAGGCCCCGTCTCTGGCAAGATGACGTAAATGCAAATGTAATAGATGGGCTTTTCAGAGAAATTTTTGTACTCTAGTTCAAATTCATTGAGCCAATCTTCGCCCTCAATTCCCTGCATCCGAATCATCCGCAACTCCGGAATCGCTTTGGGGCTGTGCGCCAAGATGATGTGACGCTTTTGTTCTTTTTCTTGGTTGGCTTGCTTCGCCCTTGCCAGGGCACAAGGCTGTGCAACGTGACTGCTGAAAATTATGGCTATGGCAACACGCGTAAGGCGCGGGAATGACAACGTTTTCATACCAAGTTCCTCTCAAGCTGGTCATCAATACCCCAGCGACCTGCACACCCCGCAATGATCGCACTTCCGATTCCGCTCAATCGTGCAAAGCTGCTCTTCGACAAATTCGCGCAACTCGCGCCGCAAGTCCGTCGCTTCGTTGATATCGAATTGCTGGCGGCTGGGATGCGCATCATACGTCACGCCCGTCCACGGCGCTTGATAAACAGCCGGTTGTATCGGCAAGGCTTGTTCAATCGCCGCACGCACGAGTTGTTTAACTTCTTCGCGGTTTACCATCAATGTACCTCAACAAAATCCACCACGCCGATGATGGCGCTGTCAATCGCCGCGCCCTGTTCGCCTGTCGCCGCCGTCGAAGCCGACCAGCCCTCTTGCACGACGACGACCAGATCGCCTTCGCCCGCATCTACGGAATCGAGCGCCAGCATCTGCGCGCCGCGTGCTGTGCCATCGGGATTGACCGGCTGGACGAGCATGATGCGCGCGCCGTCGTAGCGTTGATTTTTTTGCGTGGCAACGACATTGCCCAGCACACGGGCTAACAGCATTTACTTTATCCCAATGTTTTTCACGTGCGCGTCCGAATCCACAATGCCGACAATGGTGCAATCGGTCGGCACGTCGCTGCCCTCAAACGGGAAGCTGGCCTCTTTGCCACGACACCAGAACACCAATTCGCCCACACCCGCGCCGACTGAATCCACCGCGACCAGCGGCCTGCCTGTCGGTTTCAAATCGCCATTCAGGATTTGGATGACCATGAGTTTGCGCCCCGTCAGCGTGGGGTTTTTGATGGTCGAGACGACGTTGCCGATGACGCGGGCGAGTTGCATTGGGTTCCTCGCGCGGCATAGTACACAACCGCTGTGAGGCTGGCAAAGACGCGCCTTTCGCCTGTATGTTCAGGCAGAATCAACCACGGGGACACTGGGAACACCGGGAAAAAGAAAGCCTGTCCCTGTGTCCCCAGTGTCCCCCGTGGTTTGTCCATAAAAAGGAAAGAGCGCTTTCCCCAGCCGCTCAGCAGGGCCAGCAAAAGCGCTCTTCAACAAGCCGTTTTCCAGGTTGCAGCAGGCTTATTCCGCGCCGTAGCGGATTTCCATCCGGCGGATGCGCACCGCCGCCAACACTAAAACGACGGTGGTGAATAACAATAGACTCGGCACTGAAATCCAGGCGGGTGTCGTTTCGGCCACGGTCGCCAGCGGCCCTTCAGGCACAGGCACCGGCGCGAGCGTGTGCAGGTAATGCACGATGCTGATCTTTTTCAGCACCGGCGGCAGCAGGAAGTTGAGCCATTCCCAGCCATACACCAACAAGCCCGGAATAATCGGATTGCGGAAAAACAGGCCGATGAACATAAAAACCGCGCCGTAACCGAAGCAGCCCAGCAACGTAATGCCCAGATAACTCAAAGCGTGTCCCAGCCGGCCATTGCTGAGCAACGCCTGGGCGTTATCCAGATAGCCGCGCGCGGCATAGAAAAACAGCAGCGAACCCAGCGCCGACATGCCGAACAGCGCGCAGGCCGCAACCAGGCCGGAAACATATTTGCCGGCGACCAGCACTTCGCGGCGCAACGGCGCGAGGAAGTAATAGTGCAAACTCTTGTCCACGATCTCGCCGCGAAACAAATTCATGAACACCCAGGCGCAGCCAAAGAAAACTATCGAGCGCAGGAGCAAGGCCTCGTAAATGTTGGCAAAGATGATGTCCGATTCGGTGCCGCGCCGGATGTCCGCCGCCGTTTCGGACCACAAGGCCATCGCCGCAAAAAAGGCCACCGGCACCGCCGCCAGCAAATAGATCAACAGCGCGCGGCGGCCCCAGAAATTCTTTTTGATCTCGATGCGCAGGATCGCGCCGATTTGCCGCAGCCAGAGCGACCAATCCGAACTCGCCATTTTTGTAGCCATAGGTTTGACTGCTTGCACTTCGATTACTGAACTCATCTCATTCCCCTTTTACGCCTGCCCGCTCGCACCAATCAGGTAGTGATACACCGCATTCAAATCATCATCCACCGGCGTAACGGTTTCGATGTTCATGCCGCTCTCGACCACGATGCGATTGAGCAAGGCGTAAAATGCCTCGGCGTTGCGCGTCTTGATGAAGACGCCTTGCCGGTCTTCGGTCAGCGCCGCCTCGACAATCTGTTCGGCGTCAAACAGGCGCGCCGCCAAGGCGCTGGCCTGTTCGCAGCGAATCATGATTTGCATGGGATGCTCTTGCATCTCTTCACGCACGCCGTGCACGCCGCCTTCAGCCACGATGTAGCCGTTGTTAATCAGCACGACGCGGTCGGACATCATATCCACTTCGTGCAGGATGTGGCTCGACACGATCAAATGCTGCCCCTCTTGCGCCAGTTGGCGAAAGAGCCGCATCGTTTCAGCGCGCGCCATCGGATCGAGACCGTTTAGCGGTTCGTCCAGAATCATCACCGCCGGTTCGTGCGCGATGGACTGGCCCAGCCGTATTCGTTGGCGCATGCCTTTGCTGTAGCCATCCACTTTGCGCTGCGCGGCGTCGGTCAGGTCAACACGCTCCAGCGCGCGCCAGGTTTTTTCCTCGGCTTCTTGCTTGCTGAGACCATGCACGCGCAGCAATTGATTGATGAATTCGTAACCGGTCGCGCCGCGCGGGAACGAATCGAATTGGCCGCAATAACCGACCGTGCGAAAGAGTTCCTGCGGGTTGTCGGTCGAAATGCCCAGCACGCTGAGCCGCCCGCGCGTCGGTTGAATCAGGCCGGTCATCAGATTCATCAACGTCGTCTTACCTGAACCGTTCGGCCCCACCAGCGAAGTGATGCCGGGCGTAATCGTCAGGCTGACGCGATTGACGCCGAGCACTTCGCCATAAAATTTCGAGACGTCTTCAAAGACGATCGTCTGTTCCGAATTCATCACGACACCACCTCATAAGCGCGCACTTTGCGTGAGAGCAGCAGCAAACAGAAAGCGCATAAACAACCCAGCGTCAGCCAAGCAGCCCAGAGCGGCAAGACCATCCAGGGCGGGAAATCCATGGAATTCGGCTGACGGAAAAGGCCATCGGCGACGGTTTGAATCAGGACATCGAGGTTGATCAAATGCCCCCAGCGCGTGTGAAAGACGCCGTTGATCAACATGCCCAGCCCGAAGGGAATCGTGAACAAAACAAAGAGCGCGCCGCTCGCCGCCGTCCGCCACTTGATCCAGGCCGACAACGTCAGCGCCAGCAAAGACAGCACAATGATCCCGACCCCGCTGCTCGCCACAATCGCCCACGCCAGCCAGAGGTTCGCGCTCAACCAGCCGCCCCCCGCCAAACTCGCCTGCAATCCGAAGAGCAACAAGCCCGGTATCCAGGTGATCGCCGAGAGCAGAATCAAAAGCACGCTCATCTTGCCGAGCACGTACTCCGCCCGTGAGAAAGGCCGGCACAGATAAAGCGGCAACGCATTGTTGGCGAGGTCGCGCGACACCAGCGGCGGCCCAACCAGCACTGTGAAAAGAAAGCCCAACCCGCCTTGAAAGGTGACGAAAAAGCGGAAGAAGTTGGCGTCAATCGCAATCAGATCGGCCACATTAAAGCGCAGCGCCGCCAGCGCGCTTACGTTGTGGTGCAAATAAATCAAGATCAGCATGATCAGCGGGCACACATAACAGAACGCGAAGAAGCCGCCCGCGAGCTTCGATTTGAAGACGCTCTCATATGCATAGCGCGGCAGCACTAAAAACCGCGCCCAATGCGGCGTCTGCGCGCCTTCATAAGGTTTGTAGCTGTGTTCGTAAACGGCCATAAATTTTCCTAAACCTCTCCCACGAAGACACGCGAAGTAACACCAAAAAGTTGTGTAACTACGCCCACCTGGGAGCGCAGTGCTTCCAGCCTGCGAGCTCGGCTGGAAGACGCTTTGGAAAACCCCAGGAGCGCATCGCCACGGCCCGCAGCCTGGAAGCACTGCGCTCCCAGGGCTGAACAGTTACGAAGTTATTTGGTCTTCTTGGTGCGGCTTCGTGTTACTTCGTGGGAGACTTTTTTGCAAAGTAACCTGCCTTGCCGCGTAAGACGACTTTGCCCTCACGCCGTTCAACCGCATTCGTCACCCGCACACGCAAGCGGCGAAAGCCCGCCTGCTGACTGGCGTTCGTCGAGATATAACCCAGCGTGTAGCGTGCCCGCACGCGATCAATGACTTCGGCTAGGCGCTGCTCCACATTCTCTTTTTCAACCTTGATGACCTCGCCGCCCGTGCGTTCGGCGTATTTGTTCAAGTCCCCTGCCCCGCGCATAAAAATATTGACGAAACCCAGCACTTTGCCTTCGGCGCTTTGCATCATCAGACCGAAGACCGCGATGTCGTGCTCGAACAACTGCGCAAACGCCTCGTCTTCGGTGTGCGCGCTTTTCGGCGGACGATTCGGTAGATTGTCGGTCAGCCACAAAATCACACGGCGCGTGCGGGGCGCGACGCTGGTTTCAATCAACCCCGCCGTTTGAAAGAGCGCCTCATTGAACAGCGCCAACTGCTCGCGCGCATCCAGCTTGGCAGCTTGCTCGATTGCCGCGACAATCGGCGCGCGTTCGCGGGTGAAGGGTTGCAGCACCTGCACCTTGTTCGAGTAAACCGCCACCGCCAATTCGTCTTCCGGTTTGAAATGCTGCAAGGCGGTCAGCGCGCCTTTCGCCAACTCTTTCAGCACCGGCTGCACCGTGTCAGTCAAATCAAAGAGCAAGACCACCGAGAGCGGCAGCTTGTCTTGCGTGAAAAAACTGATCTCCTGCTTGACGCCCTCTTCTTCGACAATGAAATCATCGGCTTTCAAACCGCCGATGATTTTGCCGTGCGCCTGCCCGACGACTTGGGTGTCCACCACGACCAAATCTGTTGTCAGGCGAATTACATTATCATCAGCTTTGGCCGGCGCAGGTTTGGTTTGCGCTGAGACGCCAACGACCAAGCTCAAGAGCGCCGCGCTCAAGCACCACAACCGTATCATCACCGTTATTCCATCGCCTTCAAAAAGATGTCTTCCAGCGAATCGCGTTTGAAATTCAAGCGGCGAATCTGGGCCCCGCTTTGCGCCGCCAGCGCGTACAAATCGCGAATCTCCATCTGTTCGTTCAATACGACCTTCAACCGCTCCGGCCCATTCTGGGCGTAGTCACAACCCAGCGCCTCGACTGCGGCGGCGAAGCGGTCGGTCGCGCCGCGCGTTTCCATCTCGATAAACTTGCGGTTGGCCTTGCGCTCCGCTTCCAGATCGCATTGCGCGGCGATGCGCCCGTCTTTAAGGATCAGAATCTCGTCGCAGCATTCCTCGACATCGCGCAGCAGATGCGACGACAGCACGATGTGCGCCCGGCCCGAATCGCGAATCTCACGGATCAGTTCGAGCATACGTTTGCGCGCGGGCGGATCAAGCCCGTTGGTCGGTTCGTCCAAAAAGATCAAGCGCGGCCCGTGCACAATGGCCTGCGCCAGCTTCGCCAGTTGCTTCATGCCGAGCGAATAACCGCCCAATTCGCGGTAACGCGCCTCGCCCAGGCCGACGTAAAACAGCGCCTCGTGCGCGCGCTCCAACGCGGCCTCGCGCGGCAGGCCCGACAGTTCCGCCATCAGCCGCACGAAATGCACGCAATTCATGTTGGCGATGAACGAGTCGCGTTCGGGCATGTAACCGATCAGCGCGCGCACCTGTTTGGCTTGCGTGCGAATGTCGTGGCCGAACAGCCGCGCCGTACCTGAATTGGGTTGATAGAAACCGAGCAGCGTATGAATCAGCGTCGTCTTGCCCGCGCCATTCGGGCCGAGCAAACCGATGCAACGCCCGCGCAATTCACCGCGCAGGTCATGCAGGATGCGCCGTTTGCCGAATTCAATACGTAAGCCGTCGAGTTCGATGATTGGATTCATGTGATCGCTCGTTTGCGCTTGTGCGGGTAAGACGCCGCGCCCTGGGTACGCATCGCTTCCAGCGTGCGGGCGTGGCGTCAGACGGCTTCCTGCCGGAAGGGAGATTGTATTTACCAAGTCTGCACGCTGGAAGCGATGCGTACCCAGGTAACGTGCGCATTTACTTGGTTGCCGTCACGTCAGCGCCGCCCGCCGTCTTTGCGGTTTGCGCATTCTTCGCGGGCAAAAAATTGATATTGCCGTTGACGCCGCTCACTTCAATGGTCGTACCGCCGTTGCCGAGGCGTGCTTCCAGACGACCGCGTTTTTGTTCTTTGACCGAGAGATTCGGCAGCTCAGGATTGATGCTGCCATTCACGCCATGCACTTCGATGTCGGCGTTCACTTCACCCAGGAAGCGCAGATCAACACTGCCATTGACGCCGCGCACTTCCACACCTTTGGTGAGTTGGGCGAGGGTGGCTTCGATATTGCCGTTCACACCCGAAAGCTCAAACCCGCCCGTCGCGCGCGCCACTTTGACCGGGCCATTCAAGCCGCTCAATTCCACGCGCCCGCCGATCTCGCCGATTTCAGTTTTGCCGTTGATGCCGCTGACATCCAGGTTGATTTGGCGCGGCAATTTGAGGAAGGCCTGCTGCCGTTCGGGATGACGCGAACTGAGCATCGCCCAAAAGCTGCGCTCGCGGTTATTGCGCATCCGCACGACCAGACTGTCGCCTTTTTGCTCAATGACGAGCGTGCGCTCTTTGAAATCCTCCTCGCTGCGTGCCGAACGCACGATATGGATTTCGGCGGCATCAGTATCGGCGGTTTCAATCTGCAACAAACCATTGATGCCCGAAACATCCACTTTGGTTCCGGCAGCGAGTTTGTAACTCTGCCGCACCTCCTGCTTGGCTGAATATTCCTGATCACTGTCAGTGGCGTTGAGTTCTTTCTGCTTCGCCTCGACCCGTTCGCGACGATTGACGTGACAGCCGCCTGTCACGAACAAGCTCAAGCCCAGTGCGGCGGCGCCCAATAAATACGCGGTCTTTTTCATTGTTATCCTCCCGAATCAAGTAGTGTGAATTGCAGAAACGGTTACGCCAACCGAGGGTGGCGAGTTCCCCTCGATTGGCGTTTTGGTTGAATAAATCCAGGGATTTCAGCGTGCGACTCGCCCTCAATTGCGCGCCAGCACGGTAGCCGCGCGCTCATTGATGAGCACCTTGCCATGATCCACCGTAACGGCGTCTTTAGGTTGGAGCCTGCCGTAGTTTTTGGCGTTGACGATCAACTCTTCATTGCGAATCACGACCTCGGCATCGCGACAAGGCTTGAATTGAAATTCCGTGTCCGAAACTTTTTGCGGTTGCGGCACGCTAGTGCGATAGCAATCCGTTACGACTACGGCGTGCGTGCCGACCGTCGCTTCGACGCGCCCCAGCAAGACGTTGTTCGAACGGCTGCACGCGCCAAATAGCAGCAACAAACCCAAGCTGAAAACTGCCAAAAGTTGTTTGCGCATCTTTGCTCCTTATACGGCCTTTTTATTTCTGCGCGATTTGCGCGGCAGGTTGCACCTTGCTGCCGTTGATAAAGACTTCGCCGTCCCCAACTTGCACGTCTACTCTGGCGGCCAGCTTGCCGTAGCTCTTTTCGTTGACACGCAATTCTTCGTTGATGATTTCGACCTTCGTCGCGCCGCATTTAATCACGTGATGCGAATCGAGCGGCCCGTTGTCGCTGAGTGTTTGTCTTTCGGCATGGCGACAAGAAGCGACTGAAAGATGATGGCCCCAGATAACGGTTTCGGTTTGACCAAAGAAAACCTCGCGCAATTTATCGTGCACGCTGTGGTGCTCTTGGCGGGCGATTTTGTCGTGCATCATTTCAGCCTTGCGAGTATGACAACCTTGCAAGGCGGCGAGCGCCAACAAACCTACTCCGATAAACATGGCCTTCGACATTAACTTACTTTTGCGAGTCATCAATAACCTCCTGCATAGCGCGAGCAAACTTAAATGAGTTTGAGCGGATGAACAACAATTTGCGCATCCGCTCCGATTTGACGGTTCTATGGTTTAATGACTGAGGCCCTTGAAAAGCTGCCCCAAACCAACGCCGCCATCCATTCCCAACAGGCTCGACGGTGTTAAGCCGACCGGCCCATCCTCGGTATTCAACGACAACACCATCCGATCGCCGAAGGAGTAAACATAGGCCAGGCCCGCTTTATCGGCAGCCAGTTTTTGCAACATGTTCTGATGCTCTTTCGACGCGCCCTCGATCATGCCAGCGCGCTTCGCCAATGGCGCGACGATGGAACTGACATTGTAAAAAACCAGCGCCGAGAAGTTGGCTTGCTTGTCCGCCGGCAGCGCCGCTTTGAACTTCGCCGATTGCGGCAGCGTGTAACCAGACTCGCGGTACTTGATCGCGTTCTCGACCAGCGCGCGGCTGGGCGCGGCGATCAAGAAACCGTAGGCGTAGGCGTAATTCACTTCGCCCAAACCGCTCGCCGGTTTCAGGCGATAAAACGTGCGGCCATTGCTTTGCGCGTTCTCCCACACGAGTTGCGGTTTGTCTTTGGCGACGAGTTCTTTGTTCAACTCAACCACCGCACGTTCAAAGCTTTGCTGCAACCCGGCGGGATCATTGACTTCGCAAACCACTTTCCACGAAGGCGTTGGCAACACCGGCCCGTCCACTGCCACGGCGATTTCGCCGCCCAGCTTCGCGGCAAAATCGTCGCGCAAGCTGATGCCGTGCTGCGTTTGCAGGTTGATGAATTCCTGCCAGGCCGCGGCATCCGCCGTCTTGAGCGTATTCATCAAGTCGTCATACATCGCCGCCGGGTTCTGCACCACGAAAGCCGCGACCACGTTGGCGTCGGGCGAGATGAATTGCAGCGCGCCCATCGGCCCCGGCGCGGCCAGCCACGAAGCCAGCCCGTGTTGCGGCGCGCCGTTGGCGCTGTCAAAGGTCACGACCGCACGATTCTGCGGCTGGCCGTTCACGTCTTTGAGTTCGGCGATGAAATGCCGCATCTGATTGACGCCGAGTTGATTCAGCACCGCCGCATCCTTGCCGCCGCGTTGCGTGTCTTGCGCCAGCTCACGGCCAATCAATTGACCGAGGTCAGCGCCGATCACCAGGCCCGCGCCTTCGCGGTAAACATCGGCTAAGCGTGCGTGGAAGGGCGTTGCATTGAAGCGATTTGCCACCGCGCCTTTCGCGCTCGCTGCCACTGTTTGCAGCGTCGTCAATTCGGTTGAAGCCACGACCACATCGTTATTGAGCCAGATCATCAAGTGTTCGTTCTTGCTGCCGTCTTTGCTTTGCTTGGCGGGCGCGGTCGCTGCCAGGGGATCGTCAATCAGCAACACGTGCTCTTTGCCACCTTCGACATTCGCCAACTGCTGTTGCAGGAAGGCGCGGAAGCCGTTCGGGTCTTTCACTTCAGCCAGCGCCAGCACGGCATCTTTTTCTCCACCGACGGCAATCTCCTGTCCGATGAATTGACCGAACTCGGTGAGCTTGGCGACCACGTCACCCAGTTCGTGCTTCTTTTTGCCGTCTTTGCCAGTCTGTTGTTCGTCGTACCAAGCACGCAATTCGGGATTGGTCTCGATGTTCTGTTGCAAAATGTTGTTAGCCTGGGCCAGCGTCTGGCTCAGGTTCGGAATCGCCGCGTAAAAGACCGTGCCTTCCGGCATCAGGTCGAGCAGCCGCGTCGAATAGCGATTGCCCGGCATTGCCACTTTGGCGTCAATCTCGCGCTTGACCGCAGCCAAAACCTGTTTGTACTTGTCGGCATCGCGGCTCCACGCCACTTCGTCTTTGACCGGCACGGGCGCGATGCTCACGTGCGTCGCCAGTTGTTCGCCAGGATGCAGCACAGTCTTCTGACCGGCGCGATCCACCTGCACTTCGCCCTCGACGACGGAGATGCGCGAACCTTTGGTGCCGCTGTTGACCGCAAAGGTCGTCCCCGTGACCGCCGCTAAACTGTCCGGCGTGGCGACGTAAAGCTTTTTGCCGCCTTGTTTCGCGGCTTGCACGATGATTGCGCCGCGTTCGAGATTGATCGTGATGCCGCTGGCCGTTTGATTGACCGCGAATTCGGAGCGTTCGCGCGTTTCGATCAGCGAACCGTCGCTGAGTTTGACGACCGCGCCGGCTTCCTTCGCCGTGCGCAAGCGCTCGCCGCGCGACAATTGTTCGCCCGCCTTGAGCGCCAGCGTTTGATTCTCGGCCACGCGGTAAACCGGCCCGCTCGCCGCTTCGACGGTCGCCGTCAACGCAGTGCCTGGCAGCATCTGCGAAACCAACGGCCAAGCGAACACGCCAAAACCGAGCACGACCGCAGCCGCCAACGCCCATTTCATCGCTGGCATTTGGAACCAGTTGAATTTGGGAGTGGCTTCTTTGTAGGCCGCCTGAGCCTTCGCGCCGTGACGCGCTTCTTTCAGCGCTTTGCGGCAGGGCACGCATTCACGGGTGTGATCTTCGAGCAGCATCGTGCGGGCGCTGCTCAAGAAACCGCCCAAATACGCCGGGATCAAGCCTTGGAAATCGTCGCAGCCGCGCAAATGCTCGACCGTCGCGACACCGGCTTGGGCCGCCGCCTGTTTGTGGCCGAGGCGCGTTTGCACACGCTCTGCCGCCGCCTTGACCGTGGTGTCATCCAGCTTTTCGTTGCGAATGCCCGTCGTCACATCATCAAACAATTCGTTTAGTTTTTGATTCTTCATCATTGCAGTCCTCCTTAGTACTTTGGCTTATCAATTTGGGGCTTATCAATTTGGCTGCCGGTTAAACCGTCAGTTTCGTCTCCAGATATGAACCCAACTCTTTTTTGACGCGCGCCCGTGCCCTGTGCAGGAGCACGGCCACGACCATTGGCGAAGTCCCCATCCGCGCTGCGATCTCTTGGTTATCAAAGCCCTCGAAATACCGCAGCACAAACATCTCCGCCTGATTCTCGCCTAACTTGCCGACCGCCTTGCGCACGGCCCGGCGCAACTCGCGCTCTTCCTGCAACGCGGCGGGGCTGGCCGAACCGCTGGGCAACAACTCCGGTGCGACATCGTCGAACGCGACCACCGCAGCCCGCCCGCGTTGCCGCAACAAATCCAACGCCGCATTGATCGCCGCGCGGTGCAAATAGCTGGCCGGATTTGGTTCCAGGTTTAATTCCTCCCCCCGTTTCGCCAGCCGGTAAAAAACCGTCTGTAACACGTCCTCGGCATCCACCACACTGCCCGTCACGCGATAGGCCGCGCGGAACACGCGGTCGTAATGTTCGCTGAAGAGGCTCTCCAACGAAGCGCGCGCGGGCGGCGTCGGCGTGCCGGGAATCGCTCGTAAATGTGTCGCCGTAGCTCTCACTGCTTCCTCCTGTTCTGGCGTCTGTCTTGTGTATAAATCTTCTGTCATCTGGCAAAACGCTTTAGGGTGGAATGAATTAACAGCGTGAGTGCAAAAAAATCTCGCTACTCGCGACCCAAAACCTGCGAGTTCGTTAAAGCCATAAAACAAAAGAGAATACGGAGCAAACGGAAATAACAGAACAGACGGAAAAGGCCAGACAGTTGAGCCGGCTTCCGTGTGTTCCGTTATTTCCGTTTGTTCTGTAATCTCCTTCTCTTGACTGGGTCAGTTAAGCAGCGGCCGGAATCACATCTACACCCAAATATGGCACCAATGCCTCTGGCACACGCACCGAACCATCCGATTGCTGATAATTTTCAAGAATCGCCAGCCACGTGCGGCCCACCGCCAAGCCGGAGCCATTTAGCGTATGCACGAATTCCGTCTTTGACTTGCCGTCGCGCTTAAACCGAATCTGCGCGCGCCGTGCCTGGAACGCATCGCAATTCGAGCAGGACGAAATCTCGCGGTAGGTGTTCTGGCTGGGCAACCACACCTCAATGTCGTAAGTCTTCGACGCCGAAAAGCCCATGTCGCCCGTCGAGAGCGTCACCGTGCGATAGGGCAGCCCCAGCAATTGCAGCACACGCTCGGCATTGGCCGTCATCTTTTCCAATTCGTCATAGGAATCTTCCGGCTTGGTCAGCTTGACCAGTTCGACCTTGTCGAATTGATGCTGGCGAATCAGGCCGCGCACATCGCGTCCATAACTGCCCGCTTCTGACCGGAAGCAGGGCGTGTAAGCCGTGTAATAGAGCGGCAAATCTTTCTCTTCCAAAATCTCGTCGCGGTGCAAATTGGTCAACGGCACTTCGGCGGTCGGCACCAGATAGTAATCGCGCTCGAACCGTACCTTGAAAAGATCAGCCTCGAATTTCGGCAACTGCCCGGTGCCAAACAGCGAATCGGTGTTGACCATAAACGGCGGCAACATCTCCGTGTAGCCGTGCTCCGTCGTGTGCAGGTCGAGCATGAACGAGATCAGCGCGCGTTCCAGCTTCGCGCCCAAGCCTTTCAGCACCGAGAACCGCGCGCCCGTCACTTTGGCAGCGCGTTCCAGATCGAGAATGCCCAGGTTGGTGGCGATGTCCACGTGATCTTTTGGTGCAAAACCTTCGGCAGCGAAATCGCGCGGCGTGCCCCAGCGACGAGTTTCGGCATTGGCGGCTTCATCTTTGCCCGCCGGCACCGATTCGTGGGGCAGATTGGGCACGCGCGTCAGAATGTCGCGGAAACCGATTTCCAATTCGCTCACCTGCGCATCGGCCGCTTTGATTTTGTCGCCCAGCGCGCGCGCTTCGGCCTTCTTGCCCTCGGCTTCGTCCTTTTTGCCTTCGCGCATCAACGCGCCGACCTCTTTGCTGAGGCGGTTCGAGGCAGCGTTCAATTCATCACGCTCACGAATCAAGGTGCGGCGTTGCACATCCAGTTTGGTAAAATCCTCAAGTAAGGCGGGATCGAAATTGCGCGTGCTCAGCTTTTCGCGCACGGCGTCGAAATGTTCGCGGACATAAGCCAGATCAAGCATAAGAACTCCCTGTAAAATAATGTATGAAGCGGTAGCGGCCAAGCTGTTCGACAAGCTGCCAGCTTGTCGAAGTCTCCGCCGTTGGCCCATTGGGTTTGTTGCCAAGCACCGACAAGCTGGCAGCTTGTCGAACAATCAAGGCGCGGCGACATTCCATACCACACTAGCGGCCTTGCCGAAGGTACGCATCACACCCAACACTGTCAATGCTATAATCCGCGCTCGTTCAAACCACTTCATCAAGAGAAACATCCATGCGCATCGCAATTGTCGGAGCTGGCCCGGCTGGCTCACACCTAGCACACCAACTCAGTCAGGCAGGCGGCCAGGTGCTGCTGTTTGACGCTCGCGAACCGTGGGAGAAACCCTGCGGCGGCGGCGTCACGTCCAAAGCCCTGCACGAATTCCCGTTCCTGCGAGCGCCCGACGCCCCAAAACAAATGGTTTCGGCCCTGCGGTTAATCACGGCCCAACACCGCGAACTAACCGTCACGCCGAGCAAAGAGTTCGCCATTTTCTCGCGCGCCGAAATGGCCCGCCTGATGCGCCAGCGCGCGGTGGATGCGGGCGCGCAACTGTATTGCGAGCGCATCGAGAAGACCGAATTCAGCGGCGGGCAATGGCAACTCGCCACGCCCAAGCAAAAGTTCACCGCCGATTTCCTAATCGGTGCCGATGGCGCGAGCAGCGTCATTCGCCGCCGCGTTGGTGTGCGTTTCACCGACGACGATTTCGCCTACGCGCTGGGCTGGCGCGTGCAGATGCCCGCCGACCGGCGCATCACCCACGTAGATATTCAATACCTCGGCGATCTGGCCGGATACATCTGGCTCTTTCCGCGCACCGATCACATTTCGTATGGCATCGCGACGGGTTACCGCGCCACTTCGCCCGCCGTGTTGAAGGCACGTCTGCTGGAATACCTCAAAACCCAACAACCAGATGTTGCCGCTGAAATCGCTGCGTCGGCTACGCCCACTTCGCCGCGCGCACAGTTTTACGGCGCGATGATCCCGGCGCTCAGCTTGCCGCGCTGGGATCATCTCAAAGCCAGCAACCCCGCCGCACGCTGGGCGCTGGTCGGCGACGCGGCAGGTTTCGTAGACCCCATCACCGGCGAAGGAATTTACTACGCGCTCAAATCGGCGGAGTTGCTGGCGCAATCGTTGCCGACGAATGTGGCTGAGTACGAAACACGCTGGCGCGATAGCTTCGGCGGCGAATTGCGGCGCGCGGCGGAGTTGGAAGAACACTTCTATCACGGCCGCTTCGCCGGGCAACCACTGATCGAACGCATGGTGCAATTCGCCCAGCACCATCGCGGCGTGCGCGAGGTGTTGAAAGATTTGGTAGCGGGCGAGCAAGGCTATATCGGCTTGAAAACCCGTCTGCTCAAAAGCGCTTTCTCATTTCGCTGAAAACAGCCTAAGCTAACCAATCCGGGAGACAACCTAACTTGGAAATCACTCTATGCAAAACACCCTAACCGGCACCGTCAAAGGCCCCGGCGAAAACCCGCACGAGTTCACCTTCATCACTACCGACAACGCTCAGACACGTATCGGCGAGTTCGTCTATTACGAAGCTGGCGATGGCGAGCATAGTTTCAACATCGTCGGCACGATCACCGAACGCCGCCTGGTGCGCAATCTGCCCGACAGCTTTCTGGCCGACCCAACGACGCCGCCCGCACTGGTTTCGAGCCTGATTGGCCTGGCCGATGAGGGCGCGGAGCTTTATGAAATCGTCGTCGAAACCATCGGCTATTTCAGCGAAGCGTTCGGCGACTTTCTGAATCCGCGCATCCCGCCCGCGCCGGGGCAGCCGGTGTTTCTGGCCTCGAATGAAATGCTGACCAAGATGCTGTCGCCCAAACAGCAAGGCCAGACGGGCGGCGCGCATCTGGGTTCGCTGCTCACGCGGCAACGCGACGCCGTGCCAGTGGTGCTGTCGGTCAAAGACATCGTCTCAACCCATCTGGCCGTGCTCGCCTCGACGGGCGCCGGCAAAAGCTACACGGCGGGCGTGTTGATCGAAGAGTTGTTGAAACCGTATAACCGCGCCGCCGTGTTGATCGTTGACCCGCACGGCGAGTATCACACCTTGCAGGAGTTGCATCAGCATCCGTCTTTCGCAGCCGGGGCTTATAATCCAGAAATCAGAATCTTCACGCCCGACAAAATCAAGGTGCGCATCTCGACATTGACCGAGGCCGACATCAACTACCTGCTGCCCGAAACGACCGAGAAGATGAAAACGTTTTTGAGCCAGGCCTACAAGGCCCTCATCAACACGCGGCGCGAAGGGATGTGGGGCTTTCAGGACTTGATGAGCGAGATACTGGCGTTGCGTTACGAAGACGCCAAGGGCCAGGGCGGCGGCAACGTCAGCACGATTGACGGCCTGGAGTGGCGCCTGAATCGCCGCTTCAATCACAGCCGCATTTTTTCTGACCACGAACACATCCCGCTGGATGACCTCTTCAAACCCGGCCAATGCACGGTGCTGCAATTGTCGGACATCGAAGAGACCGAACAGCAAGTCATCGTCGGCACGCTCTTGCGCCGCACCAACAAAGCCCGCGTCGGCACGGTGCGCGGGACGCTCGCGGGCAACGACGAACAGCTTCCCTACCCCGTCTTTGTCTTACTGGAAGAGGCGCATCGTTACGCGCCCGCCGGCACGCAGGTGGTCTCCACCAACATCCTCAAACAAATCCTCAGCGAAGGCCGCAAATTTGGCGTCGGCATCGGCCTCATCACGCAACGGCCCGGCAAGCTGGATCAGGACGTGCTCTCGCAATGCATGACGCAATTCATCATGCGCATCGTCAACCCGATAGATCAGCAAACCATCGCCTCTTCGGTCGAAGGCGCGGGCCGCCGCCTGCTTGACGAACTGCCTGCGCTCACCAAGGGGCAAGTGATTGTGTCGGGCGTCGCGATCAATACGCCGGTGCTCTGCCAGGTGCGCACGCGCGTCACCAAGCATGGCGGCGAAACGATTGATGCGCCGAGCGAGTGGCAAAGCTATTTCAGCGATAAGAAGGTAAAAGAGCGCGAACGTGAAAATGCCGTGATGGTGAAACCCACGTTGAAGGGCGAGAAATACGGAGGGATTGATATATGACACCCGCAGACGTAATTGAAATTGACCCGGAGAAGATGGGCGGGATGCCGGTCTTTTTTGGCACGCGCGTTCCGATCAAGAACTTCTTTGATTATCTCGAAGACGGCGATGGCATTGAGGTCTTTCTGGATGACTTCCCAACGGTCGAGCGTGAGCAAGTTTTTGCGCTACTCACTTTGATCAAAGATCGCCTGGGTTTGACCGGCGACGAGGACTAACAAGCGAATGCTTACCTGGAAACTCACGCTCGAATACGACGGCACACGCTACAGCGGCTGGCAGGAACAGGCCAACGCCAAAACCATCGCGGGCGAATTGCGCAAGGCCGCCGAAGATTTATTCGACCGCAAGGTCGAACTCGGCGGCGCGGGCCGCACCGATGCGGGCGTGCACGCGATGGGCCAAGTCGCGCACTTGCGGCTGTCACCACGCGGTGGCAGGCCGAAGAACTTGCCGCGCCCGCACGAAATCCAATTCGGCTTCAACGACCGGCTGCCTTCGGACATCAACCTGCTGCAAGTCGAAGAGGCTTCCGACCACTTCCACGCGCGGCACGACGCCATTGCGCGCAGCTACCTTTATCAAATTTCGACGCGGCGGACAGCGTTTCAGAAGAAGTATGTTTGGTGGATCAAAGACCGGCTCGATGTCGCGGCGATGGCGCGCTGTGCCGCAATGCTGGCCGGACGCCACGATTTCGCGGCGTTTAGTGAACGTGATGTGAAGCGCGTCCAAGCGGGCGAAGACTATTCCACACTGGTCATTGTGGATGAAGCGGAAATCGGCACAGAGGATCATCTGATCCTCTTTCACATCACAGCCTCGCATTTTTTATGGAAGATGGTGCGGCGGCTGGTTGGCTCTATCGTTGAAGTCGGACGCGGGAACGCGCGTATCGAAGAGTTTGAGACGTTGTTGAAAGCGCCCGCCAGCAAAACCAGGCTTGATCCGGCGCGGGTGACAGCACCGCCGTCTGGGCTGTTTCTGCAAAGCATCCGCTATCCGAATTAACGGCAACAATGGTGCGCCGCTGAGAGCGAACCTGGGTACGCATCGCTTCCAGCGTGCAGTCTCGGAATAAGACGCCTCCTATCGGAAGGAAGAGGTCTCGCGCCGAGACTGCACGCTGGAAGCGATGCGTACCCAGGTTGTTATCAACTTACTCCACCGTAAAATCCATCCACTGCTCCACACGCTTGGCGTTCTTTTTCGCCAACCCATCCGTCACCACCATACGCAACAGATAGGCCCCGGCAGCCATGTTGTTCAGCCGCAACCGTCCCACATAATCGAAGCGTTTGGGATTCATTCCCGCCGTGAATTCGACCGCGCGCGCGGGGAATTGATAGACCGCTTTGCCGTCGCGGTAAATTTCGGTCTGCACGGTGATCTGCGTTTGGCTGGTTTTCTTGTCGGTGGTCGCGTTGTAAATCGCCGCGCCGTATTGAATCCAGCCGTTGCGCGGGAACTTGCGCACGAAGGGTGAAGCCGACAAGCCGCTGGTGGGCGTGCTTTCGGCGGCGGCTTTATCAGCGGGCGTGGGCGTCACGGCGGCTTCACTTGCGGCAGCCGCATCGTTTGATGGCGCGCTCGGCGCGGCGACTTGTTTGGGCGCGGTCAGCACCAAGCCAGACATCGCCAGCCGCAGCTTGCTGAGGTCGGGCACCTGGATGAATTGGCTGGCGGAGCCGGTGCGGCCCGATTCGTCATCGCGCAAGACGGCGCGGAATTGATAGGCGCCCGGCTTTTTCAATTGGAAGTCGCGGCGATAGGCCAGCCCTTCGGCCAGCACTTGCTTGTATTGCTTTTCGTTGTAGGAAAGATTGAGGCGATTGACGCTCAGGTCGGCCGCCGCGCCGGTTTCGTCAAAGGCAAAGGTCGCCAGTTCCAGCTTGAGCAGCTTCTCGCCGTTCGGCCCGTCTTTGAAATTCAGCTTCGAGGCGTCCAGGTGAAAGAGCGTGCGCACCAGCGGGCGGCCACTGGCGGGGCTGAAAAAATAGGGCGTCATCTTCAACGGCAATTCGCGCACGCCCAGCGGCGAGAGCAAGCCGGCCAGCAACTGTTCGCCACGCGTTTTGGGGGCGGCGAGTTGCTCCTCTTCTTTCACGCCGTAAAAGCCGGAGCGCGTGCGCACGGTCACGCCGGGCCGATTCACCTTGACCGAAATCTTGTGGAACTTGGTGTCGAACTTTTGATCGTCGGGATCGAAGCCGACCAGGTAATAACTCTGCTGGTCATAAATCGCTTCTTGCACGCCGATGTTCAGGTCGTTGCTGTTGGTGACGACGAAGCCGCCCGTCTCTTTCGCCAAAAAGACCGGGCCGTCCAACGCTTCCAGCGCCGTTTGTTGCGCGTCGCTGTAAGCGCTGGCACCAGGTTTGCCGCCGGTTTCGCCGCCGGGCATGAAGGGTTGCAGTCCCTTGGCGTCAATCGCGTATATCACCACGCTGGAGCGGCTGGCCTGTTCAACCAGATTTTTCATGGACTGAATGATCTGTTCGGTAATGTTGGGATCATCGTTCTGGTTATAAACCGTGAAACCATCCGAAAGCAGGATCACGCTCTTGCGGCCTGGCAAATTGCGCAGGCCTTGCACGACAAAGCTGATCGCGCCAACGGTTCCAGTAGTGAAATTGGTCTGGCGGAAGTCTTCAAACACATCGGTCGCCGCTTGCCGGGCGGCCTGGTCGTCGCTGGTCTCGGCGCTGCTGTCGGCAAAGCTCGGATTCATATCGCGCGAGAGCGGATTCCAAATCAGTTTCTCGATGGCCGCATACAACACGCGCTTGTCGCTGGTGAACTGTTCGAGCATGCCGAGGCCGTTGCCCGTGCGAATGATGGCGACGAAATCGCCTTCCTGCATTTGCTCGGCGACGAACTTGTGTAAGGTCTCGCGCGTGCGTTCGGCGCTACTGAACGACAAGCCCAAGTCATCCACGATGAAGGCGATGGTGCGCTGCACATCTTTCGGTTCGAGTTGCCGCGTCGGCATGGCTTCGGGCGCGGCGGCGGTTTTGTCGGTTTTCTTTTTCGGCGGCAGTTCGCGGGCGACCGTGTTTTTTAGATTGAAGTGCGAGAAATGCGTCAGCGGCTGTTCCTTGCCATCCACCAGCAATTTGAAATCGGCCTGGGTCAGGTCTTCGACGTGACGGCTTTTTTTGTCAGTGACGACGACGTCTACCTGCACGAGTTGCGTATTGATGCGCACGACATCCTGGTTCGCGGGCTGGTTTTGTTGCGCCGGGTCTTGTGTTGGCTTAGCCACAGACGGCGCGGGCGGGTTGGTTTGTTGGGCCCGTTGGGGTTGGGGGATATGGATCAGCAATCCAAACGCGACAAATACAAATACCACCAAACGCTGAACTCGGAACATCGGCTCTCCTTCTCGATCTGACTTTGCCTGGGAAAATAGTTTGTGGAAGCGCCCTTCGCACCGCGCGCGCAGATGCAGGGCGAAGAACGTGAGCGACCTGAGCGTGTGGTGGTGGGCGTCAATGAAACAATCCATTAACTTCGGTCAGGCTACGCACAGACATGAACTTTCTTTGCCTTCGTAAGGACGAATGACATAGCAACCCAGTCACACAGAAAGCTGCCCCATTTGCCCCGCCGCTGCCAAGCTTGCTAGGGTGGCCCGCACAATGACCGTCACCGCCGCAAAGATCAAACAACAGGCCCGCGCGCTCGGTTTCGATAAAATCGGCATCGCCGCCGCCAACGCGCTAACCGAGGAAGGCGCGCGGCTCAACGAATGGCTGGCGCGCGGCTTGCACGGCCAGATGAATTATATGGCGCGCGACCCGCAACAGCGTGCCAATCCGCGTCTGTTGCTGCCTTCGGCCAAATCCGTTGTTTGTGTCGCGCTCAATTACTTCCGCCCGGAAAAGCACGTTGACGATCCGGATACGGCCAAGATTTCGCGCTACGCCTGGGGGGATGATTACCACGATGTGCTGCGCGACAAACTGAAATTGCTGCTGGCCTGGATTCAGGAACGTGAGCCTGAAGTTGAAGGCAAAATCTGTGTGGATTCGACGCCAATGATGGACAAGGCCTGGGCCGTGCGCGCGGGGCTGGGCTGGCTGGGCAAACATACCAACGTCATCACCAAAGAATTCGGTTCGTGGGTTTTTCTGGGCGAATTGCTGTTGTCGGTCGAATTGGATTACGACAGCGCTATCGAACCCGACCATTGCGGCAAATGCACAGCCTGTCTGGATGCCTGTCCGACCGGCGCACTGATTGCGCCATATCAGATTGACGGGACACGCTGCATTTCTTACGGCACGATTGAATTGCGCGAGCCGGAGTTGCCGGAGCCAATTCAATCGAATTTGCACAACTGGGTCTTTGGTTGCGACATCTGCCAGGACGTGTGCCCGTGGACGCGCTTTTCCAAACCGACTGTCGAAGAACGCTTTGAACCGCGTCCCGGCATCACCGCGCCGCGGTTGCAGGAATTGGCCGAATTGACGCAGGAAGAATTCTCGACACGCTTCCGCAAGAATCCGCTCAAGCGCACCAAGCTGGCGGGCTTGCAAAGAAACGCGCGCGCGGTGATAAAGGCGCAGCAAGCTGTACCAAGCAAAACCAAAGAGTAATTACTGACATTCTGGGAATCAGCCACAGAGGCACGGAGACACAGAGCAAGCTGCTTGATTCTTCTCCCAAGGCTCCCTCTCTGTGCCTCCGTGCCTCTGTGGCAAAGATTCTGGCTCATGTGTAACCAGTTTGCATCGTTGCTGTCCGGCACATTCGTCGAATGAGCATCGCATTGATGCGTTTGGCGTTGTACATGGCTTCATAGGTCGCCACGTAGTCTTTGAGATA
>JACPYM010000086.1 GCA_016196035.1 Acidobacteriota bacterium
AAGCTGAAAATGAGGGATGTAGGGCGGGATTTAATCCCGCCCTACATCCCGGATGCGCTCTCAGCATCCATCACTTACAGCTTGATGGAGTACTAGCGCGGCCAGCGCAGTTACGAGAGCGTGTAAAAACGGCAGTTGCTCCGCTGCTCCGCTGGGTCGTGCACCGCGCGGATGAACAGGGCGGCTTCATGCGCATGAGCGGGGCGGTTGCAGAAAGTCACTGCTTCGTTTTTCGCTTTGATGCTGCGACTGCCACCGCGCCAAAACCTACTAACAAGGAAATGACATACAGTCTGAGTGTCAGATCCTCTGTTCCCAAAACGAGACAGAGGCTTGAAAAAACAAATAACACAGCAGTGATGTTTTTAATTTGTTTTAGCTCATTGCTTGTTGCTGCTTTCAGGGTTATGGCGCTTACTACATAAAAGCTAGATGTAAGCGAAAAGTACTGGAGAAGCCAGCCCCAATTTTTCATGTTCATAGTGACCTTTTTTTTTTGCTACAGCAATTTCAGCGGGATAACAAACGAACGCAACTCTCACGAACCTTGGGCAAGCGTATAAGCCACCTTCATATTCAACAGTATGCCAAAGTAATCGAGGTAGCTCTACGAACTTCAGCTTACTTTGGCGTAGAACCTCAGTAAGCTGAAGTCTGAACAATCCAGATTGCCTATCGCGTAGAGAGCAATTATTTGCATCCAGTAGAAGGCGGTAACTAATTTGCATTAGGTCTCTTACCCCTACTACATTCGTCAGAGGCATTAGCACATGCGGCAGCCGCAGCTATTGCAGCCAATGGGTGGGTAGCAATTGCAACAAAGCACCCAGGAACAAAACCCGAGGCACACGCCCCAACTATTGCCACGTTGTTTAGAAGGAAGTAGCCTGCGGCAGCAATGCACGCGAGAGTTGCGGTCACGCAACTTAACCCAGTTGGATCGAAATTGTTTGCTGGGTCATTCATTGCATAGGCGTAACGGTTGAAGCTTTGCGGACGATCTATCTGTGCTGCCCCCATTACATCAGGCTTCTGCCCGTTACAGGCTCTGCCTTTTGGATCAGCCTGCGCAAACCGGCCCCAGCCGCTCCCATACGTTCGCGCTTGCGCATAATCCAACCCAGTCGCCACGTCGCGTTCGTAGGTCGCAAACTTGCGCGTGTTCAAGTTCACATCACCCGACGCTGACCATTCACTGATGATCTGTCCGAACGGATCGAACTGTGCAGTGTAAGCCACATTGCCCGCCGTATTGGTCAGCAGCCGGGCACTGCTCAAATGGTCAGTCGTTGACCAGTAAAACTGCCCATCTGTGCTTTGCAACGCCAGCAATTCACCTTTGTGGTAAATGCTCGCCCGCTTCACCCCCGCCGTGCTGTCCAATTCCAGCAGTGGCTGAGCAAGCACCGACGACCAGACGTAATAACTCAGGTTGCCGTTGTTACTCGCCTTATAACGCCGGTTCGCGCCGTCGTAGCCAGACACATTGGCGCTGCTGCCTGCCTGCACCAGCCGGTTCGCGCCGTCATAGCTATAGGTCGTCGCGCCGTTGGCGGTCATGTTCCCGGCGGCATCGTAGCCAAAGCTCGCCCCGCCCGCCGTGCTCAACCGGTTGGTGGGCGCGCCAGTGGGGCCGGTCTGATAGGTGAGCGATTGCTGGTTGTTCAGGTTGGTGATGTTGCCCCAGCGGTCATAACCGTACTGGTTCACGTAACTGCCGTTGACGGTAACGCCGGTCAAGCGGTTGAAGCCGTCGTAAGTGAACTTGCGATGGTTCGCAAAGCTTGCGTTATCGGCCAGCTTGCGCACCTTGCCGTTGTTGATGCCGTTCTCGTAATAGTCGTAATACTGTTGCAACAACACGCTGCCGCTGCCGACCTGTTGCACTTGGTAATTCGCCAATTGCTGCCGCATCGGATTGTAATCGGCGGTCAGCCGTGTGCCGTTGCCATAATCCACCGTGCGCGGCATGCCCCAGGCGCGATAGCCAAAGGCCGTGGCTACGTTGGTGGTGTTATTCGGATCGTTGCCGAGCAGGTCGGTGCCGATGCCCGCCAACGCGCCAGCGTAGTTGTAGGCGTAGTTGACCGTCCGCGTAAAGGTTGACGGCGGCGGTTGCAAGACCGGCGCGGCAATGAAATTGGCATTCGTGACATTGGCCGTTACGGTTGGGTAACTGCGATTTACCGGTGAGAAGTAATAACCGCTTTGCGATCCTGTCACCGTGAAACTGCCGCCGCTGGCCAGCCCGGTGAAGCTATATTGCCCGCTGCTGTTCGTCACTGTTTGCAAGCCCAGCGACCCGCTCAGCGTCAACGTGAGGCCACCCAATCCGACACCCAGTGCAGTTGTCACTTGCCCGCCGATGCTCAGGCTGCCCGCCGGAGGCGTGTTCGGCACGCCGCTCGACGGCACTGGAATATCGCTCTGCTGTCCCCACGCTTGCACCAACGACGAACCGTTGGAACTGCGCAGCGCATACCAAGTGCCGTCGCTGGGCCGCCACACGGCAATATCGGTTTTGCCATCGCCATCATAATCACCTGGCACGGGCAGGTCTGTGCCCACACCCCAGGCTTGCGTCTGCGTTGCGCCGTTCGAGCTTTTCAGAATGTACCAAGTGCCGGTGGCGCGCCGGAAGACGGCCAGATCGGTTTTGCCATCGCCGTCATAATCGCTCGGTATGGGTTGATCGCCCTGTGCGCCCCAGGCGGTGATTTGCGACTGGTTATCCGAAGAGCGTTTGATATACCAATTCCCCTCAGCGCCGCGCCAGACCGACAGATCGGTCTTACCATCGCCGTCGAAATCAGCCGGTTTAGCCAGTTGCAGCAACGCCGCCGCAGTGCGTGCGCTGGTATTGAAGAGCAGTGCGGTGGGCGCTGTTTGCAGCGCGTTGGCCTTGTGTCGCACGCGCCCGCTTTGGCACTAAGAGTCGCATCGCGCGCTAGCTCTTGAGTTAACTAATCAATCGTTCGAGTTCATCCTCGAGATCGTCATCCACAATTAACACATTGATCAGACCGAGTTTTACGGCCTCCAGTGCGAAAGGGGCTTTGTTCTTACCTGCGGCGAAGCACACCACGCCAGGCAGATTGTTTTGCTCGGCTCGTTGGGCGCAAGCCACCAGATGTTTTTGTTGGATGCCAGTCCAGCGGGCGTTGACTTGGCGTACCTTCTCTTTTGCCTTTTGATTGAGTTCCAAACGCGGGATTAGGACGCCGGCAATATCCCCAAGCACCAATTTTTCGAGCATGCGCAAGTTGAACTTTTTTTTGAGCCACTCGGCGCTGCGATAACCCAATAAGCGTTGGGCGGGGCCCACGCTGGTCAAAATCATGTCGAGTTTCTCGACATATGGCTGGTGTTTTACCGGTTCGCCTGAAGGATGACCAAAGATCAGTTCATAGTCATTGACACTTTCCAGCAGGCGCCAGACCACACTCATTTCTTGGGCATTGAAGTCCGTCGGAATAAAGGCGGGAACCATGCCCAGCGAAAGCGTCGCGCGATCATCGCCGGTATAGAATTTTTCCAGCAAGGCCGCGAGATTGGACGAGGAGAAATGATTCGGCTCTTGTCCGAGCGGTTCGCCACAAAGTGGAATGGCATTCGGAGCGGCATTGGAACGAGGTGGGGCGAGCGGAGGGCCCGCCAACATGGCAATCAGCACTCCCAAGGTTTCGCCCCAGGAAACCCCGCATAATTTGGCGCGCATGAGCAATTGCCTGACGAAAGGCGCGGCACGCTGGCTGAACTCTTGCAAACGCTTGGCCCAGGCTTCGTCCGTGGTTTCTTGACTGCCGCTGGGAAATTCGCGTAACACCAATCCCTTTCTAGCACTGTGTTGACGCATCAATTCATTCAAACGTACTTCCAGTTTTTTACGCGAAGCGGCCACGCGAATTTCTTGCAGCGTGGCCGGGGCGACTTTTTCGTGAACAAAGCGCACTTCTGCTTTCAGGTAACCCGTGGCGCGCGCCTTTGCCAGTAAGCGCGAAACCGTCGCCTGACTGAGCCCCAGATCACTGGCAATTTCGTTTTGCAACTTACCTTCGCCAGCCATGAAAGCAATGGTCAGCATGGTTAGCGTATCGGCGGTCTTTCCGGTTTGTCGCGTCATACCTTTCCTTAAGCTCACCGGCAAAAATAAGCAGGGCTAGACAGGATTAACAAGATTGCTTACAGGATTAACAGGATCGTATTGAAAGACCCGAGCAATACGGCTCCGCTTTGAATTCTGTCAATCCGCCCAACAATCCTGCAAATCCTGTCTAACTGCCTGCTTGTTTTTGCCCACCTACTTGCCAGCCTAGGCGTAACGTCCGGGCCGGTTGAATTCAGAATCAAGCAAGAATGAAATTCTATTCACTCTTGCAAGTATATTTATTAGATGCTAGAAAGCCAGCGCAGTCACGCCCGATTGCATCCATCAACTAACCCGTAAAATGAAAGGAAAAGACAATGATTGCCAATTACGAAACCGTGAAAGCCGCGCTTGCCTCCCTCGTGCCCGCCCCTGTGCCGGACGCTAGTCTGCCATCCCTGCTCACGCTTGTGAAGTTTGCTGACCGGCTTAAGGTACAAATCGTGCAAGAAGAGTTAGGGGCAAAGCCGCTGACCATGGCCTTACTGGAACTCCATCAATTGCAGAAACTCATGGGGTTTGTTGGGGACGAATTCAAAAACGTCCGGCTTTCCAAAGCAGCTTCAGGAGATGGCACGGCGCACTTTAATGTGGGCATTTTCCCGGAACGCGGTTTACGCATGGCGGGTAAGGGCAAACCGCTGTCCTTTGGAGCCGCCCTGCCGGATACCTGCGGAAGCTTCCTATGCGCTGAAAATGTGCTCTGGCAGCAAGGCGGCAACCAGGTTTACTTTACCCGGCAGGTGAACGGCGAGGACTATAATTTTCTGGTCAATCCATTCCCGTTTGGGCTGCACCATAGCGTGGCGGCTTCGTCACAATGCCAGCCCCAATCGCCCAGAGGCACGTTGGAGATGATCGCAGCAGGTCTGGGCCGCCGCATCGCGGATGCTTTGGACTTGGCCGCCCAGGCCCGCGAATTCGTGGTGCTGTGGAATGGTGAAGGCGCCGCCGCGTCGCAGCGGCATCTGCATTTTCAACAACTCTGGAAGTGCAATGAGCCATACCCATTGCAAGCGGCGGCGCAACGCGCCAGTTTGGACAAGAGCGACCCGGCGGTGCTGTTGATTGACGAACCCTATTATCCCCTCACGTCCTTTAGATTACGCGGTGAAGGGTCCGCAGTAATTGCGGCGGGAGTGGAATTGGCGCTGCATTGGCGCACCTGCGTGGGCGAAAAAGCCACCGAGAACCTGATCGTCATTTGGGAGGCTGATGCGCCCTCGCTTTATTATGTGCCGCGACACGCGGACGCGGCTTATGCTTCCGGGTTTCCCGGACAGGTTGGCGCCTTTGAATGCCTGGGAAATTTTATTTTCGCCAATGGCGAATTGTTTGATCGAGGCGGTGTTGATTATGCCTTTTTGCGCCGGTTGTTGCGTGACGTAAGTATCGGACGTAGTTTCACCGCTCATTCCTGATGTTGGTTGTTTGTGGCAGCCCTGTCGGCGCTATTGGTGTCGGCAGGGCGCTTTTCTTGCGCCTTTTGCGGCGCAGACAGCCAAGACAAGCCAGCCTTGTGAGTTTGATGGCAACTCCGAAATTGATTTTCTTTGACGCGGGCGGGACGCTGTTTGAGCCACGCGAAGCTGTCGGCGAAACCTATGCCCGCTTGGCACTGCGCTATGAACATCGCGCCGATGCTGCATCCCTGCAAGCGGGTTTTATCCGCTGCTTTCGCGCGCAACCGCCGCTGGCCTTTTCAGGCTTCGGGTCATCCATTGAGTTAGAGCGATTGGAATATGAATGGTGGCGGCGGCTGGTGTTTGAGGTCATGGCGGCGGACGATTTTCCGCGCTTTGAGGAATTCTTTGCCGCTGCCTTTGCGCATTATCGCGCCCCCGAAGCCTGGCGGTTGTTCGACGATGTTCGGCCAACCTTGCAAGCACTGAATGAACTCGGCGTGCGCTGCGCGGTGCTCTCCAACTTCGATTCACGGTTGCATGATTTGCTGCGGGGCTTCGCGTTGGCAGACCAGTTTGCCGGTGTGCATTTTTCAGCGCAGTTAGGCGTGGCAAAACCGGATGTGCGCATTTTCGAAGCTGCTTTGCATTTTCATGGATTGCGTCCGGCAGAAGCTTGGCACGTGGGCGATTCGGTGCGGGAAGATTTTGAAGGGGCGCTGAACGCAGGCTTAGGGGCTTGGTTGATTGCGCGGCAGGCAACCGGCGCTGGAATCCGGCCAGCCCAATTAACGCGCTTAGACCAATTGATTGGACTGGTGCAACAAAGCCGCGCCTAAAAGGTGCCTGCCTTTATTTCACGAAAGGCGCTCACTTTTCAGGGCCGAAACTGGCTCACTATCAGGTTGTGCTTTGTGCAGCCGCTGCCACACCTTGTGCAGCTTTGAGGCGATTACGCCGCTAAAACCCGCCGGATCAAACACGCCCATGGCCGAACTGATCATGCGCAACTGCACACGGGGCGGGTAAAGGGCGACATAATCCGGCTCGACATACGAGGGGGCAAACTTGGCTTTGAAACGATGCAGCGCTTTGAAGTGATAGAAGGCGTCAAAGTGCTCGTAAATCAGTTTGAGCAGTCGCGCCAGTTGTTTGAATTGGCCGGTGAGTTCGTTCGGCTTGATGCCCGCTAGTGGCGAGGTTGCCAGCGTCGCCAGTTGCGCGCCTTCGGCAGCCAGATGTCGCAGGGCTTCGACCACCAACAATTCACTGATGCCGCGCGTAGCCGCCGGATGGCGGATCAGGTCTTCGAGATACCAGCCCCGCCGCGCAAAAATGGGCGAACAGGCCAGCAGCCCCGTCAGGCGCCCGTCGGCCTCGCGTGCCAGGAAGTACCGTTTGTGTTCGCTCAGTTTGAACGGATCCAATTCGAGCAACCAGCCCAGCGCGTCCACTTCGCGCGTGTTGATCCAGGCCTGGCAGAGTTCTTCAATTTCCGTGCGCGTGCTTTCGTCGCTTTGCGCGGGCACATATTGCTCGATGCGCACGCCGGCTTTGCGGGCCTGGTTGACGCCCGCGCGGACTTTTTTGGCGCGGTCGCCAGCGGGTTTCCACTCCGGCAATTTGAAATAGCCGGATTCACCCACGCACAACAGCGCCATCCCGCAAGCGCGCGCCACCGCCGCATATTCCGCGCCGAGCGGCAGCATCAGACAATCCAGCTTGTTTTGCTCACACCAGGCTAGAAAACGCGCGGTCACGCTGTGCCAATCTGCGTGCGGAGCCAAGGGCGCCGCCACGACGATGGCGACGTGCCCAACCTGGCGATACACCACCGCCGCTTCGGGATCGCTTGTCCACCAGACCTGCATACCGTCGTAAAGCGAAAGAAACGACTGATGCTCCCAGCCGTAACGTTGCACCAAATCCAACAGGCGTTGGTTGGCTGGCTTGGTTGCGGCTGGATTTTGTGTCGCGGCAAGCAGACGCGCGGCGCGTTGTTGGGTGCGCCAATCGCCTTGCAAGATCAGCGCGCAGCGCCCCGCCGCCAGCGCGTCTTCGACTTCTTTGAGGGCCAGGCGTTTTAAGCCGAGGCGTTTCAACCATGCGACCGTACCGCCCGCCGCCATGCCGCTGGCTGCCGCTTTGGCCGTTAGGGCCAGCTTATGGATGGCCGCCGCCCGCACCAAATGTCCCGCTAGCAACAGATGCCCCCCGCCCGGCAATAAAAACAGGGCGCCCGCACCGGCAGCAGCGCCCAACAGCAGCGGTTTCTTCCAAGCCATTTTGGCGGCGCTGGGCGTCGCCGCGCTGATCACGCTGAGGCGTTGCGCCTCGATACCGCCGGCGCGTAAATGCGCCAGCGCGGCTTCGGCTTGCGCCAGATTGTCATAAGTGCCAAGCAGTTTTGCCATACAGGTCTTAATCGGTATTTTTGATAGTTTTGATCGTTGCCCCGCACCGTGCGCAAGGCAGCGCCAGATAACCTAAACGGCTATTCGTGGCGACCGAAATGTCCTCCAGATAAAACGCCGCAAGACCGGGCAGACAGTGCGCGGTTGCGGTTCACTTTTTGGTGGCCAGCTTGTCTACAACAAATAGTCGGTGTGGGGCCAGAACGCAAGGGCAGTTTGGCGTAGCCGGGAGGCAAGCGTTGCGGCATTTGAACATTGCGTTCATGATTGGCTTGTCGAAGGCGTTCGATAAGCAGCGTGTTGAGGCTGAGCGCTTCTTCTGCAACCTTCATCCGCGAAATTCAGCACAGGCAAAGTGATGATACAGATTTCAAATCAAGAGATACTGTTGCGCTTGTTGTTGGCGTTCTTCTGTGGCGCCTTGATCGGTATTGAGCGGCAATCTCAGCACAAAATGGCCGGGCTGAAAACCAATTGCCTGGTGGCGTTGGGGGCCACCAATGTCACGCTCGTGGCCCTGCTGGGCTTCAGTAATCCGGCCCAGGTGGCGACGGGCGTGATCACCGGTATTGGGTTTCTCGGCGCAGGCGTCATCATTCATCAAGGGGCAAGTGTGCAAGGCATCAACTCCGCCGCAACCTTGTGGGTCACGGCAGGCATTGGCATGGCGCTGGGCATTGGCCGCTATACCCTGGCGCTGGCCGTGCTGGTCATTACCTTGATTGAGCAAGTGTTTTTGCGCGCCTTGGCGAATTGGTTGGATCGGCGTATGGCCAAGGCCAAAAGCGACTCGGGCAAGCAGGCAGATCCCCCAACGAGCCAGTCGCCGCTTGTGTGATAGGTCAGCAAGGTTAGTTTGATGCCGTAGGCAAACTCGGTTTGCAACTTTGCTTGACTGGCCCGATGATCGTGCCCACACTCGCACATTCCATAACCATTTTGGGAGAGAAGAAAGATGATGAGACACACCTTGCTCGTGTTGCTGCTCTGTACAGCCCCGTTGTGGGCGCAAAGCAAACCGGAGGACAAAACGCTGGCTGGCAAGACCGCCGGGATGCAGAAGATAGACGGTTACTTGCCGCTCTATTGGGACGCCGCGAACGGCAAGCTGTGGCTGGAGATTGCGCAGTTCAACACGGAATTTCTCTATCAAGTCTCGCTGCCGGCGGGCATTGGTTCCAATCCCATCGGGCTGGATCGCGGGCAACTCGGCGGGACGTATGTCGTCGCGTTCGAGCGCGTCGGGCCGAAAGTGCTGATGATGCAACCGAATTATCGCTATCGCGCGCTCAGCAATGACGCCGCCGAACGGCGTGCCGTGGCCGATTCGTTTGCGCGTTCGGTGCTCTGGGGCTTCAAGGTCGAGGCCAGTGAGGGCAATCGCGTGTTGGTAGACGCGACGGCTTTCTTCCTGCGCGATGCCCACGGCGTGATCGAACGCTTGCGCGGCGCGCGCCAGGGGAGTTTCCGCTTTGATGAAACGCGCAGCACGTTTTATCTGCCGCGCACCAAAGGCTTCCCAAAAAATTCTGAGATCGAAACGATCATCACCTTGGCGGCGGATGACCCCGGCGGATTGGTGCGTGGCGTTGCGCCGACCGCGCAAGCCGTGACCGTGCGCCAGCATCATTCGTTTGTCGAATTGCCGGATGCCAATTACCAGCCGCGCAATTATGACCCGCGTGTCAGCGCCATGCCGATGATGTTTTATGACTACGCCTCGCCCTTTGACACGCCGATTGAGCAGCGCTGGATTCGGCGGCATCGCTTGCAGAAAAAAGACCCGAACGCGGCGATGTCGGAGCCGGTGAAACCGATTGTGTATTACGTGGACAACGGCGTGCCCGAGCCGATTCGCAGCGCGCTGGTGGAAGGTGCGTCGTGGTGGAATCAGGCGTTTGAGGCAGCCGGATTCAGGAATGCTTTCCAAGTCAAAGTGCTGCCAGAAGACGCCGACCCGATGGATGTGCGTTACAACATGATCAATTGGGTGCACCGTTCGACGCGCGGCTGGTCGTATGGCGCATCCGTTTCCGATCCGCGCACGGGCGAGATCATCAAGGGCAACGTCTCGCTCGGTTCGCTGCGCATTCGGCAAGACGTGATGCTGGGTACGGGGATGATTCCGCCGCTGATGGCTTCGACAGACGGAGGCGGGCTGGAAAATTATTGCGAAGCCGCCTATTCACCGGATGTGGATTATCTGGCGACCGCCACGACGGGCGATCCGGTGACCGATTCGACCGCAATGGCCTTGGCCCGCATCCGTCAACTGTCGGCGCACGAGGTCGGCCACACGTTGGGCTTCGCGCACAACTTCGCGGCCAGTTCTTACAATCGCGGTTCGGTGATGGATTACCCCGCGCCCTGGGTCGAGATCAAAAACGGCAAGCTGGATTTGTCGAATGCCTACGCCGTGGGCATCGGCGCGTTCGACAAGTATGCAGTCAATTTTGCCTACGCCCAATTTGCGGTGGGCGCGGATGAAAAGGGTGAGTTGGAAAAGATCATTCAGAAGGGAATTGCCAACGGGTTGCTTTTCATTGACGACGGCGACGCGCGCGGCGTGGGCACGGCGCATCCGCTGGCGAGCGTCTGGGACAATGGCGCGGATGCGATTGCGACCTTGCGGCACGAACTGGATGTGCGGCGCATCGGGCTGCGCGATTTTGGCTTAAACAGCATCGCCAACGGGCAGCCGCTCTCAGCGCTCGAAGCCAAATTGCTGCCGCTCTATCTGCATCATCGTTATCAATTGATCGCGGCGGCGAAATCGCTGGGCGGCTTGTATTTCAGCTACGTCGTGAAAACAGCGCAGGGGCCGAGTCCGGCCAAATTCCGCGAGGTCGTGTCCGCCGCGCGCCAGCGCGAAGCATTGAAGGCTTTGCTTGAGACGCTGAACGTTGAAGAGTTGACGATCCCGCAACGCATCCTTGCTTTGATTCCGCCCGTGGCGACGGGCTTTGAAGGCGGCACGGCAGAGTATTTCGGGCGGCGCACCGACCCGGCCTTTGATCCGCTGGGGGCCGCCGCGATTGCCGCCGACCTCACCCTGGGCGCGTTGCTCGAACCCAGCCGCGCGGCACGCTTGCAGGCCTTTCACGCCGAGCACAGCGCCAATCCGGATTTCAAAGAAGTGGCCGATGCCATTGTCAGCGCGACCTGGAAAGCTCCGCGTCCGGCCCAGGCGCAGCAGGTGGCAATCGCAGAAACGGTGCAGTCGCAAGTGGTCACGCGGTTGATGGAATTGGCGGCGAATGGCGAGGCCTCTGCGCAAGTGCGCGCGGCGGCCAATCAGGTGTTGCGTGAATTGTCGGCCTGGCTCGGCACACCCGCCGCAATCAAACTCAATCCGGCGCACCGCAATACGGCGCTAGAAGACATCAAGCGGTTCTTGAATCGGCCCGACGCGACCTTCAAGGCGACGACACCGTTGCCGACTCCGCCGGGCGATCCGATTGGGGCGGCAGGACGTCAGCCGTAGAAGGCATAGGTTCAAGGGTGAGAGAGTGCCTACAATTTGGGAAGCCAGCGCAATCTGGGTACGCACCGCTTCCAGCGTGCGGTCTTGGCGACAGGCATATTCCTTCCGGTAGGGAGTTGTTTGCTGCCAAGTCTGCACGCTGGAAGCGGTGCGTACCCAGGGTTTCCTTCTCAGCGTCCGCGCGGCCACCAGCGCAGAATGATCGAACATTCGCCACGCCCGAAGATGCGCAGCACCGCCAAGCGCCAGCGATTTTCCAAATTGGGTGATTCGACGATGCCAATGCGGTGGCGATAGCTGCGCGGGATTTCGATGCGCCCGGGGACGCCGGGCATTTCCAACCGTATGACGCGCTCGCCACTGACCGCGCCGCTCCAGGCGATCACTTTCGGCGAGAATTCGCGGCCAGCATGCGCCTCTTCCTCGACCGGGGCTGCACTCCCATTCACGCCTTCTTCCACATTGCCGGGCACGGAGTTTTCGGGCGCTGGCTCAAACGCGGCTGGCTCGCGCTGGCGGCGCGGACGCATCGCGTAGTCAGAGGCAGTGTTGGGCTTTTCCGGTGCCGAGATGCTTTCGGTGACATCCGGCGCGGCTGGCGCATGGATTGGTTCGGGCAGGTTGAACGCTGGCGTGACGGCGAATGTGGGCGACGGAATCTTCGTTACGGCAGTTGGTTGCGCCACCTTTGGCCCCAGGGGGTTGGCGGATGGAGGCTTGGCGAGAGTCTTGACGCGGTTCCACAACTGGGGGAATGAAAAGGCCGCGTGGGCCTGCGCCATCTCCGCTTCCGGTGCGGACAGGGTTGGTTCGGTGACCACTGTGGGCGGCGTGGGCGTGGCGAATTCCCGGTCTATCAAGAGCGGCGTGGCGGTCGGCGTTGCCAGCGGGTAATTCAGCGCCAACTCTTCCAGCTTGGCAGGCAAGGTTTTGCCCCAGCGATCTTTGGCTAAAAACGCGGCAGTGGTGAGCAACACCAGCAACGCCGCCGCATACGCCAGTTTGCGGCGCGGCGTTTTTGTTGTGGCTGGATACGCTGAAAAGATGGGAGCCTCAATCTCATCTGTTTGGGTCTGCGCCAAAACCGGCGCGTGCATTTCATCAAGAGGCGACATCGCAACCATTGCCGGAGCTGGGCTAAGCAGCAAGGGCAAGTTGGCTGCGGTAGACTTCTCCGGGAAGGGCACGACGAGGCGTTGGGCGATGGCGCGTAATTCAGCGGCGAATTCTCCGATGTGTTCCTGCCGCTCGGCGGGATTTTTCGCCAGTGCGCGCAGGATGGCGGTTTCCAGACTGAGCGGCAAGTCCGGCGTTAATTCGCGCGGCGCTTGCGGCTGGGCTTGAATCTGTTTGAGCGCAATCTCAGTGGGCGTGCGGCCCGTGAAGGGACGCTCCCCGGTGACCATTTCGTAAAGCACAACACCCAGCGAATAGAGATCGGTGCGTTGATCGAGCGGTTGATTTTGACATTGTTCGGGTGAAGCGTAAGACACGGTTCCACTCAAAATCGAATGTTGCGTGAACGGCGGCGCGCCCGGCGGCTGGGGGAATTTGGCGATGCCGAAATCAATCAACTTGATCGTGGCTGGGCCGGCTGGCAGTTCCGGTTCGTCGCACAACATGACATTGCGCGGGTTGAGGTCGCGATGCACGATGCCGCGCGAATGAATCTCGCGCAGCGCGTCGGCCAAGGCGATGGCGATTTGCAAGGCTTCGTTCAGCGGGAGTTTTTGGCGCGCAGCCAATTCGGCGCGCAAGGTGCGGCCTCGCAAATACTCCATCACGACATAGCGCAAATCGGCATTGAGCGTGCCCGTGTCGTAGAGGCGCACGATATGGCGATGCTGAATCTGGGTGAGCGCCTCGGCCTCACGCCGCATGCGTTCGAGCATTTCGGCCCAATAACGGCGCGCCTCTGCGGCGGCCAGCGCATAAGTCAATTCGCGTTTGGCCAATTGACTCGGATCACTGATTTTGACGACGACGATTTGGTCGGTCGGTAAATCAATGGCGGTGAAGACGGCGGAAAGGCCTCCTTGATCCAGGCGGCGGTAGATTTGATAGCGTTCGCCGATGACGCGATTGAGCAGTTGATCAAACACCGGGGCGTGTGGCTGCCCGCAACCCTGACAGAAGACGGCGAGTTCATGCACCTCGCCAAAACAACGCGCGCAACGTGGCATAGCCCGCTCCTTTGATAAGCCCAAGGTTTGGACCCAAGGTCGTGGATAGTGTTGAAAAGGGGGATTTCCAGAAAAGGGTGCGCGCAGTATAGGTGAAAGACCGCAGGCCGACAATCAGGAGCACGGAGATTCGCAATAATCCTTTACGCTTTTGGCCATAAGCTGCCGTCTACCGAAGCGCGGCCCCCGCCTTCCCAGAGTAAAGCCATACAACAGCAAAAGAGCGCCATCACATATTCGATGCCATCGGTTCCGTTATCGTGTAGAAAGAAGCCATAGCGCCAGTGCACAAAGTAAAGCGCCACAAACATCACGATGCTCAAGAGAACTGCGCCGATACGGGTCATAAACCCGAACAACACCATCGCACCGCCAATCAATTCGGCAAAGGCTGCGCAAGAGAGCCAAAAACGCAAAGTGGGTGTGCCTGCCGGTAAGTTGATCTGCACGGGTGTGTTGATCCAGGCATCGAACCCGCGCCCGCCAAAGGCGCCAAAAACTTTTTGTGAACCGTGCCCCAGGAAAATCAAACCCAACGCGAGGCGTATCGGCAACATTGCCAATGTTGAAGACGTGGTGAACAGGAAGCGCAGCATACCGGTGATCCTTTGTGGGTGGAGGGTATTGAGCCAAGACCGACGGGTCATCGGAAAAGAAACTTTCCGCCTGCTTTTAGCGACCTGTCTTGTCATTGGAATGCGCGGAGTCTATGCAAGGGGTCAGCCAGCGTCAAGGTATCGAAAGGCCAAGCCCCGATAAATCGGCTTGTGATAACGATGCAGCCATTAACAGATGCAGGTTTTTGTAAGAAGCGCCTGCCAACTTCTTTCCATTATCTGGGCGAAGCGCGTCACGTTTACCAGACTGGAGCGAACCTCTTCTATCGCTGGCTAGGCTTCATGAAGGTGTCAAGAGTGCTTTGAGTGCTTGCAAAATCGGTCATGTCAGCCTATTTTGTGCGGGCTTGTCACTGGGCAGCTAGCATTCAAATGTTATTTCGCACTAGGCTTCTCAATCTGAATCAAGTGCGGAAACTGCCGGGTGCAGCCTTGTGGACGGGAGTGGGCGGTCTGTTTTACGAAATAGAAATATAAGTTTTACTGACAGGATGCGCGTCCGGGCGCTCTCCGCTTTCATGCGGGTTGCTTCGACGAGCCTCTTCTCCCGCTCTGTTTGTGCCCCGGAATGCGTTCCGGGTTTGGCTTGAGCCTAACCCCTCACACCCCACTTAATTCAAAACACGGCAATGAATTTGGCACATCCGCGCGGGCGGTTGCCCAATGGCTGGTTGTGTGTCGCCAACTTGCTTGAGTTGTACACCGCACCAGATTTTCAATTGCTATCAGCATCGCTGGCTGGCTTGAAGTTCAGGGCAGCCTGTAGGAGGAACGAAATCAATGAGGCCCGAAAAGATGCCCGAAAATGAAAGGACACATTTCAACTTGGGGAAATGTGTTACGGCATTGACCAAGTCTATGACCCCGCAAGCACGGCTTTGCGCCGTTTTGGTTTTGCTTGTGGCGGGAATCTCGTTAATCAGCATACGGGGGATGCGGGTGTTTGGTCAGGAAGGCCGGGGGCAGGAAAGAGCGGTGGCAGTGGCGGGGGTGATTAGCGGGACGGTTTTTCAGGATTACAACTACAACGGCAAGCGGGACACTGGTGCTACGCTTACCAACAATGGCCAGGGCACCGTCGGCACAGCGGTGGATACCGGTGTGGCCGGGGTGACGGTGACGGCTTTTGATCCGAGCAACATTGCGGTCGGCACGGCCACCAGCGGAGCAGACGGCTCCTATTCGCTGAATGCCCTGGGAAACGGGCCGTATCGCATCGAATTCACCAACCTACCGACGGGTTATTTCCCCGCGCCGGTGGGCGACAACACACAATCGAATGTGCGGTTTGTGTCCGGCGTCAGCGCTGGCAACATAGATTTTGGCGTGGTCGTGCCGTCCACGTATTGCCAGGACAATCCAACCCTGGTGACCAGTTGTTATGTCGGCGGCCCGCAAACCAGTGGCAACCCGGTGGTGGTCTCTTTTCCTTACTCGGCTGGTTCGACGCGCATGAGTGGCGGGCCGCCCTTCAGCGATTTTGATGCGCCCGCGCACGCCAATCTGACGACGGATCGGCAAGTCGGCACGCTCTGGGGCGTGGCGTATGCACGCGGAGCCAAGACGCTTTATTTCAGCTCCTTCATGAAAAAACACGCTGGCTTTGGCCCGTCTGGGCCGGGAGCGATCTATACGATTAACCCCGCCAACGGCAGTCCGAGCTTGTTCTTCAACGCAGGCGCTGCGGTGGGCGCCAATCCGCACGACTTGAACGATTTTGATCGCGACAACGGCAATGTGGCCTGGGATGCCGTCGGCAAAGTTGCCTTCGGCGGGGTGGCACTCAATGGCCCTGAAACGCGGCTCTATGCCATGAATCTGGCCGAGCGCGCGCTCTATGAATTCCCGACCGATGTGCCGCCCACAGCCGTCAACATTCGCAAGCAGGCCGTGCCCGCGACTCTGCCCGGTTGTCCGAGCGCCGATGACGTGCGCCCGTTTGCCGTGCATTGGAACGAAGGCCGTTTGTATGTCGGGTTGACCTGTACAGCGGAAAGCACCGTGACCGGCGCCGCGCCTGATGGCGATGCCAGCAAATTGGCGGCGTATGTTTACACCGTTGATCCGGCGACGCTGGCCTTCAGCGCGCAGCCCGTCTTCCAGGCGGCGTTGAATTATCCGCGTGGTTGTGCCGACAGCGCGCAATTGGGGCAGGGCGCTTGTGTCCCGGCGGCCTGGCGGGCGTGGTCAAAAGTTTTTCGCACCATCGGCACCGACCAGCGCGGGATTTATCCGCAACCCTGGCTGACCGACATTGCCTTTGATCGGGGCAACCTGATTCTGGGTTTGCGCGATCGTTCCGGCGATCAGTTCGGCAACTTCACGCTGGATGATCCCCGCAGCAGCACGCGCATTTACGGTGTCTCGGCGGGCGATACCTTGCGGGCGAGCGGCAATCTGGCGAATGGCTGGACGCTCGAAAGCAATGGCCGCAGCGGCGGCAATGGCACTGGCCCGCAGAACAATGGGCAAGGGCCGGGCGGCGCTGAGTTCTACTTCCAGGATTTCTATGTGCCTTTCAACGATGAGAATGGCATCGGCGGCTTGCTGCAAGTGCCGGGCTTCCCGGATGTCGTGGTCAATTCGGCAGACCCGATTCCCATCTTTGACAACGAGACGCTCTTTGACGGCGGCACGCTCTGGCACAACAACACGAGCGGCGCGCGCAGCAAAACTTATCGCGTCTTTGACGGCACGACGGCGCTCGACATTTTCGGCAAGGCCAACGGCCTGGGCGATCTGGTGGCGCTGTGCGATCCCGCGCCGCTCGAAATCGGCAACCGTATCTGGCGCGACACCAATGGCAATGGCATACAGGATGCCGACGAAGCGGGCCTTGCGGGTGTCAAGGTTGAGTTGTACAAAAACGGCATCAAGGTTGGCGAGACGACGACCAGCGCCTCGGGCACGTATTACTTCAACAATGCGAACGTGCCGGGCGGCGTGCTGCCGCAGATGAATTACGAAATCCGGATTGATAAAACGCAGGCTGCCCTGGTGGGTCTGTCGTTGACCAAGCCGGATGCCGACAGCGGCGATATTCGTGATTCTGATGCGACGATGGTTGGCAATAACGCCGTGATCAGCGTGACGACCGGAACCGCCGGTCAGAACAATCATGATTACGACGCTGGGTTCCTGGCGCAGCCGACCATTGTTTGCCCGCCTAATCAAACGGTCTGTGCCACGGCGGGCGGCAACACGGCGACGGTGAACTATCCGGGGCCGACGGCGACCAACGCCAACAGTGTGAGTTGCAATCCGGCTGCTGGTTCGAGCTTCCCAGTTGGCACGACGACGGTGACTTGTACCGCGACCAATACGGCGGGCAGTGTGAGTTGCAGCTTTACCGTGACCGTCAATCCGCAACCCACGATCACTTGTGGCGCTGACATTACGGCAGTGGCCGCTAGTGCAGGCGGCACGGCGGTGACGTACCCTGCGCCGACCGCGAACAATGCGACGAGCGTAATGTGCAGTCCCGCTTCGGGGTCGAACTTCCCGGTGGGGATGACCACGGTCACGTGCAACGCGGCCAATGATTGCGGCACGGCGACGTGCAGCTTCAAGGTGACGGTTACCGCGCCACCGACGATTGTCTGTCCGCCGAATCAAACGGTTTGTGCGACCACCAGCGCAGGTTGCCAGACCTTTGCCGTGCCCGCGTTGACGCACGGCTTCACAACGAACGCGCAGTTGCCGCAGGGCGATCACTTCCTGCTGCCGCAACCGTTCAGCTTCACCGTGCCGCAAAGCACGCCAGGGTTGAATATCTTCCAGGTCAATCCGGCCAACTTCGGCGGCTCCATTTCGGGTGTCGGCGGATTTGATGGCACGGCGCCGCAAGGCGTTAGCTATGCGACGCCGAATGGCCGCTTCACGGCCTTGTCGTGCACTGACAGCATTTGGGATTTCAGCTTCGTGGTGGCGAGTACAGGTGCGACAGTGGGCGACACGGTGACCTTCTTTACGCAAGGCGCGAGTGGTTCGCCTTCGTTTAACATCGTGACGCTGACCGTTGAAGCGGGTGGCGTGCGTGTCACTGCGCTCAACGCGCTGGTCACGCTCAATCTGAATAGCCGGTTGGCGACGAGCGGCAAGCTTGCAGTGGGTGATCTGATTCCGTCCGCGGCGGCGGCGGGCAGCGCCGGTTCACGCACAGGCTTGTTGACGCTGTCCTATCTGATGCAAGCCGGTTCGCCGCTCGACGCCTGTTTGCAACTGGGCATGTCCATCAATCGCGGCGCGGGCGCGGGCGCGGTGGCGTTGCTCGTCACCGACGTAATCGTCCGGCGCAATGAAGTGGCGGGCGACCGGGCGCGCACGCAAACCGGTTTGCTCGGCGGGTTGACGGGCGGCTATCCAACGGGCCTGGTTTGCCCGCTGGTCTGTCCGCCATGCCAGGTGCAGGGCAGTGGGGCGGTGGTCAATTATCCCGCGCCCACGACGACCAATGCGACGGGAGTAGTTTGTAATCCGCCGTCGGGTTCCAGCTTCCCGTTGGGCGTCACGACTGTGACTTGTACAGCGAGCAATGCGGCAGGCAATGCCTCATGTAGCTTCACCGTCACGGTCAAATCGCCGCCGACCATCACTTGCCCGGCGGACATCACGGCGACGGCGCCGGGTGCGACGGGGATGACGATCACCTATCCCGCGCCGACCGCGACCAATGCGACCACGGTGACCTGCACACCGGCTTCCGGCACGAACTTCCCGGTCGGCATGACCACGGTGACCTGTACCGCGACCAACGATTGCGGCACGGTGACGTGCAGCTTCAAGGTGACGGTCAACCAACCGGTCAAGTGCGATACGCTCTGTTATCGCGCGCCGCAATGGTGGTTGCTGAATCTGGATCGTATGCCGGGCGGCAACGTGCTGATCGCAGGTGTGAATGGCAATCAGTCCGTCAACACCAGCCAACGCCGCACGATTGAGTTGGCCTTGCGTGGCAATCCCTTCGGATTTGCTTTGACGCCACGCCAGGCCCTCAACCAGGAGTACGTGGCGGCCCAGTTGAACGTCATGAGCGCGGGCGGCAATGGCTCAGCGGTGGTGGCGAACTCGATGTGGACCAACCTGAGTTGTTACGGGATTGACATCCCGACCACGACACTCAGCAATGGAGCGGTGATTACATCGGGTTCGATGGTCAAGGAACTGTATATGCAGATCACCTTGGCGATTCAGGAACGCCGCGAAGTTGATTTTCTGCCGTTGGCACGGTTGCTGGACTTGCTCAACGGCAACGACCCACGCGGTTTTTGTAACTGATCCCGCTTGCGGCTGAATCAATAGCCATCTTGCTGGCGCTTGCAAAGCCAGCAAGATGGCTATTTTCGTTTTCGGATTTGATCCCATCAAGGCTTACGCAAAGATTGGCCACAGAGGCACGGAGACACGGAGACAGACAGAGAATTCCACCCCAAACTCTAAAAAACCTTGTGCCTGTGTGCCTGTGGCAACCTCGCTCGGTCCTGTCCATTCCTGGATTCGCCATTTGTGCGCGACTACGTTCAATACTGCACGGAGCAACAACCGAACTTGATCTATCCCTCAACTGTACGGTAGTGGCATAGGCATAGAACCTTCGTAGCCGGGACTTTGATGTGGAAACGGTAATTAGGTGATTTGCGGCCAGGGAAATGGCAGCTTGGTGTGTATTTCTAAGGCGTAAAGTCCCCTTTTAATAGGTCGCTATGCAAAATTGGCTACCGTGTCTGATTGAAGTAGTGGCGATAAGTAAATAAACTCAATCCTACGTAATTCCCTCCCAAATAGCAGATGTTTTAATGGCTCACAGGGCATCAGGATGCTTCTCTCACTTGGAGTCTCGTTGCTCATTCGGCAACAGCCGTACCTGCCGCTTGAACCAACTACTCTTGGTCTATTTGTCTGTCAAAGAGGAACAGATGAGGCATCGTTGATGGTGTAGATGGTTGGCGTCACCGACTTTTCGTAACCGACTTTTATGGTGATTGGCACGAGCAGTTCCAGATTTGCGCGTTCGTCCACCCACGCGTGTGTGCGAGACATTCAGGCCAATTCGCACACATCCAAACGACGCGAGCTTTTTCAGGCACGCGCACATTTGTCAAAACGGTTGTTGTTGACTCGTCATCCACGGCAACAATGCGTCTTGATTTGAAGGAGAGTCCTATGTTGCCCGATCCCCGAAAAGATTCCGCGTTGCGCACATTGGCGCGCAGCGGATTTTTCCGCGCTACCATTTATTGTGCTGTGCTTGCTGCGGCCTTTGCCTTTCTCAGTTGGCCGCAACGCACCGCGCCGGTCGTCTCCGGCCAAGCCACTACGACTTGCCCCACGTTTACCGTGCCGGCGTTGACGCACGGTTTCACGACGACCGCCCAATTGCCACAGGGCGACCACTTCCTGCTGGCGCAACCCTTTGCTTTCACGGTGCCGCTCAGTGCCCCCGGACTCAATATTTTCCAGGTCAATCCGGCCAACTTCGGTGGCTCGGTCACGGGCGTGGGCGGATTTGACGGCACGGCCCCACAAGGGATTACTTATGCGACGCCGAATAGCCGTTTCACCGCGTTGTCTTGCACCGACAGCATCTGGGATTTCAGTTTCCTAGTGGCTAGTAGCGGCGCGACGGTGGGCGACACGGTGACCTTCTTTACGCAAGGCGCCAGTGGTTCGCCGTCGTTTAACATCGTGACGCTGACGGTGGAAGCCAACGGCGTGCGCGTGACGGGGCTGAATTCCGTCGTGGCGCTTTATTTGAATAACCGGCTGGCTCAAGGCGGGCAGTTGTCGGTGGGCGATTTCATTCCCTTCGTCGCGTCGGCGGGCAGCACCGGTTCGCGCACAGGGTTGCTGACGCTATCGTATCTGATGCAAGCCGGTTCGCCGCTCGACGCCTGTTTGCAACTGGGCGTTTCAATTAATCGCGGCGCAGGCACAGGCGCAGTTTCTGTGCTCGTCACCGACGTAATCGTCCGGCGCAATGAAGTGGCGGGCGACCGGGCGCGTACTCAAACCGGCCTGATCGCTGGCTTGAGCGGTGGTTATCCCACCGGGCTGGTTTGTCCGGTGGTCTGTCCGCAATGCCCGGTTCCGCCGGTCAAATGCGACACCTTCTGCTTCCGTTCGGCGGATTATTGGCTGCTGCATTTGAAGCTGGTGCAGTTGCGCCTGCCCAACGGCAAGGTTTGGATTAACGGCGTCAATTTCAATCAGGCCGTCAGCTTGAACAACCTTGATGCTATCAAAATCGCCTTGCAGTATTGCGGCGCCGACCTGTATGGCCAACTCAGCCCGCAGGAGCGTTTCAATCGCGAATGGCTTGCGGCTCAGTTGAATGAACTGTGGGCTGCCTGCGGCGGATCGCCCAGCTACTATAACGCGCAATGGTCGAGTCTGAGCTGTTACGGGTTCAGCTTCCAGCCCATACAGTTGAGCAATGGCGTGGTGATTTCGACCAATTCGATGGTCAAGGATTTGTTTATGCAAGCCTTCCTGGCTTCACAATCAAATCGTTTTGCGGACTTTGCTGCGTTAGCGGATCTGTTTGCGCTGTTTAACGGCAACGATCCGCTCGGCGTATGCAACACGCCCTGAGCATAAAGTCGCCTAGCTTTCGCTTACCCGCAGAGGCGGCGCGCAGCAAATGGTTCTTGCACTTTCTTTTCACCAAGGCAAAGGCCGGATAGAGTGCCCCGATCCGCTTGAATGGTCTTGCAGAAGGGGAGTGAGAGGTACCTGGCTGCGGCGGCCTCTGCGGGTTTTTTCTCGTGAGGGTGTCGTGGGAGACTGCGTGGCAAGGATGGTTCCAACAATTGTCATAGCGCGGGGTTCAACGTTTGAGTAAACAGGCTTTTAAGCCAAACCAGCGCGAGAGGCGCTGCCGATTGCGCGCGACCAGCGCATACCCAATGACTTCACAGACCAATAACACCGGCACGGCGTAAATCAATAAGATCAACAAGCGCCAGGGCCAGCGTTGCCAGAGCAGGTAATTCACCGCGAAAGCCCCAGCATAGACCCGGCCTCGCCGCGTAATGACTTGGACTTTACGATCACAAGCGTTATTGCTGATGCCGTAGCGTTGTAACTCTGCTTCGGCGATTGCCTGATATGGCTCAATCACGAATTGCCGGCGCTGATCTATCTGTTGCGCGACCTCGGCTGAATACGAACAGATGCCGCAATCGCCATCAAACAGTATATAGTCCTGGCCAGGTTCAAGCCTACGCGGTTCTTTCATAACCGAACTCCTCGCCGCACGACGATGGGTGAACCGGCGGCAACAAACGCGGAAAAGGGCTTGCCGCTGAGGGTGTCGACAAATTGCGGGCCATACACGCGCGCCACGTCGCATTCAAACAATGACGATTGCGCCTGCCAAACCAGCCACGGCGGATGTTCGACTTGGTATTCAACGCAACTACCGTCGCGTTGTGCGGCATAGCCCCAATAATGTTCCGTGATGAATTCCGCCTCGGAACCGCTGCTTGGCGGTTGCGGAGCGTCCGTAATGTTGACGCGCAACCGCTGCCAGGCGTGGCCTTCGCGCCAGCCATATTCGACGGCACTGTTCGGCACTAATAATGCGGCATCCTCTGGGCCGCGTTGCACCTTGTGCCGCATTGGGCGGGCGACATAGTTTTCGTTATAAACCAGGCGGGCCAGTGTGGCGATGGCGCGCCGAGGCACAATTTCTTTGATGAAAACCACGCCGCGTCGCCAACCATCGGGTGCTTTGCGCCGCACATAGAAGCGCAAATTGATTTCCTCGAAATTGCGATGAAAGGGTATCGGCAGACCCAGCAGCCGCGTATTTAAGAAAAGGAAGCCAACCATACTGATGTAACAGCGCTCTTGCCAGTAGTCCAACTCGGTGCCGCGTGGTAGGAAAGGGAATAGAAGGCGCGCGTCCACTTCATAGTTGAGCATCGCCAGGAAGCGCCATTCAGCCGTCAGAAAAGGTTTGGCTTGCATAGGCGGCTATTATACGGTCGAAGTCCGGGAGCGGCCATCACGCGGTCACGAGAACAGCAAACCAAGCTGGATTGGACCCTAATGAAAGAGCAAAGAATGATGTTTATAAAGCAAATTGTCAGCATCAACTCCTATGCCGAGCGGATTAAAAAAACTGGCCTGCGGGGATTTTTGCTTGATCTTTCGGGTTGCCCCCCGCAATATAGGGCCTCGCTTCCGTGCCCTAAAGATTTTGACCTCATAAAAATGGTGTTCGGATTGACGGAGTCGCAGTGGTCGAAAGCATGAACCCTTGCGCCACCGTCAGGAGAAGACTGCGAAATAGGCATTGCCTCACAGTGCTTGGGCCGCGCGAAGAAGATGCCTGAATTCATCTCTTCAGTTCCGTCACCGGCCAGAGCATCCCTTTCAGTGAAGTATCTTGCCCGTTGCTTTGCGAACAGACTGTCCCGGCAAAAGTTAAGACCCGGTTGCTGCTCATTGAAACTTCTCACACGTTGTTTGTCGGACAGCGATTGAAAAGGAAGTAGTGAAATTATGAAGCTGACACTCACACAACTACACACACACACGGCGAGCTTGGCTCGTCAGAACAAACGGACGCCTCGAATTTTCTTTTTTGCTTCTCTCGTGCTCTGCCTTTATATCGGCGCAGCATGGATGGGGATGCCTTTTGGACGTCCGGCCTTGGCTTCGCTTGCAGGGCACGCGGCCACCCTGGCAGGCGCGAACAATCAAGTCGGAAAAATCTTTGCCCGTACTGCGCAGCGTTTTGCTGCTGCGCCTGGGAAAGGTGTGTCTGCCTCCGTGCCTTTGGCTGGCGTGATCAGCGGCACGGTCTTCCGGGATTGGAATGGCAACGGGAAGCAGGATCCCGCGACGGCAGTGCGCATTCCCGAAGTGGGGATTGGCGGCATCACGGTGACAGCCTATAACACCAGCGGGAATGCGGTCGGCACGGCGACAGCGGCGGCGGATGGCAGTTATTCGCTGACCACGAATGACGCGAGTAATGGGCCGTATCGGGTGGAGTTCACCAATATCCCGGCAGGCTTGTCGTTTGGCCCAGCGGGCATGACCTCGGGCACGGCGGTGCAATTCGTTGCCACCGCACCCAGCGGCAGCGTCAGCCTGGGCCTCAATGATCCCAAAGACTATTGCCAGGACAATCCGTTCTTAGGCGTTCCCTGTTATGTGTCAGGTGATCCCACCAAAGCCGGAAATAATGCTGCTGGTCCTGCGGACGTGTTGGTTACATTCCCCTATGCTGCCGGTACGAGCGCTCCATATAACGGGGTGGATGTGCCACCGTTTGGCAATCAACCCTCCCCTTCGCATTTAGCCTCAGCCCAGCAAACGGGTGCGGATTGGGGCGTGGCCTATCAACGTTCGACGCGCAAATTGTTTACGGCGGCGGTCGTTCGCCGCCATTCGGGCTTTGGGCCCTTGGGCATCGGCGGCATTTATACTGTCACCAATCCAGGCAGCGCGTCGCCCACTGTGGCGAACTTTGTGGATGTGAAGACCATCGGCATTGACGTGGGAACCCTTACCAATGCCACCCGCAACTTGCCGGCTGACCGGCTTGCAACCAGTGCCGACTCCGCTGCTTTTTCAGCGGTGGGCAAACAAGGCATTGGCGATCTGGAAATTTCTGAAGACGACAAGACGCTTTGGCTCATCAACCTTAACGACCGGAAGCTCTATTCGATTTTCATCAATGATACGGCAGTCGTGCCGACAGCGGCGAACGTCAGTTCCTTTACCGTGCCTTCGCCGAATTGCAATGGCGGCACCTTCCGCCCCTGGGCAGTGAAACCGTATAAAGGCAAAGTCTATGTGGGCGGCACGTGCACGGCGGAAACTTCGCAAACCCCCGCCGATCTGAAAGCGGCGATTTATGAATTCACGCCCGGTGCCAATACCTTTGTCAGCAAGCTGGAATTTGGCTTGGGCTACACCAAAGGCATTACCTGGGTCTGGCCGGGCGTCGAAGATCGCAAGTTCTGGCGACCCTGGACGGATACGTTCGATACCTTGGTTGCGCCCGCGCAGGGTGTTGGTCACCAGTTTCTGGTTTATCCGCAGCCGGTGCTGTCAGGCATTGAGTTTGATATTGATGGTTCAATGATCCTCGGCTTTATGGATCGCACCGGGATGCAGACCGGCTTCTTACAAGCCAATTTGAGTGGTACCGGCTCATACGAAGGCATTTCAGGCGGTGACACGCTGCGGGCTTACAATAACAACGGCGCATTCGTGCTGGAAAACAACGGTGTCGTCGGCCCCAATACGGGCGGCACGAATAACGGACAAGGGCCAGGCGGCGGCGAATTTTACTATCAGGAAGACTTTATTCAGAACGGCCAACTGGTGCACCAGGAGACCTCGCTGGGCGCGCTGGGTCTATTACCCGGAGCGTTGCAAGTCGTGATTCCGGTCTTCGATCCGTTTACGGTTCAGTCGGGCGGTGTGCTGTTTATGAACAACTTCAACGGCAAGGCTGACCGCCGTTATGAAGTGTTCCCCCAGCCCAGCCCGCCAAATCAAATCAATGGCCTGTTCGGCAAAGCTGCCGGTCTGGGCGATTTGGAAGTGTTATGCGACGCCGCGCCGATTGAATTGGGCAACCGCATCTGGAACGACCTCAACCGTAACGGCATTCAAGATGCGAACGAAGCGGGCCGCGCGGGCGTGACCGTGCAACTATTCAAAGGCGGCCAACTGGTCGGCACCACGACGACCAGCGCCACCGGCCAATACTTTTTCAATGCCGACAACGTCAGCGGCGGCGTCGTGCCGAACATGGCCTATGAAATCCGTGTCAACAAAGCGCAGCAGGCGCTCACCAGCACGGGGCTTTCGCCGGCCAACGCCGACAACACCGCGAATGGCGACCAGCGCGATTCCGACGCCGTGATGAACGGCACGACGGCGGTGATTGCCGTGACCACGGGCGGCGCGGGCGCGAACGATCATAGCAATGACCTCGGCTTCTTTGACGAACGGGTTGACCTGTCCTTGACCAAGGCCGTCAGCGCTGGCCCGTATGCGCCCGGACAGAATCTCACTTACACCCTGTTGGTCAGCAATGCCACCGACTGCACCAAGGCGGGCGTTTTCGCGGGGCCGTGCTCGACGGCGACCAACGTGACCATTGCCGACGCCTTCCCGGCGCAACTGACCTTTGTCAGCGCAAACCCGGCAGCGGCCTACAATGCGGCAACGAATGTCTGGACGGTCGGCACCCTCGCCCCCGGCGCTTCGGCGACGATCCAGATCACCGCGACTGTCAAAGCCGGCACCATCGGCAACATTCGCAACTTCGCCCAAGTGCAAACCCAGGATGGCCCGCTTGATATTGATTCGACGCCGGGCAATCGCAATCCCAGCAATCCGCCCGCCGAAGACGATGAAGCCGAAGTCACGATCAATATCGGCCCGGCTTCTTTAGGTGATCGTGTCTGGGTGGATAAGAACGGCAATGGTTGTCAGGATCAGGGAGAGGTCGGTTTGGCAGGCGTCACGGTAATGTTGCTGGATGGCAACGGCGCGACGCTCGACACCAAGACCACCGATGCCAACGGCAATTATCTGTTCAGCAATTTGGCAGCTGCCACATACAGCGTCAAATTCACCGCACCCAGCGGCTACGCCTTTACCAAACGTGCCGTGGCGGCTTGTGGCACTGACAAAGACAGCGATGCTGATGTGGCGACCGGGCGCACGCAAAACATCGCGCTCGGCGCGGGACAAAGCTTCCTCGACCTGGACGCGGGCGTTTACCAGCCAGCCTCGTTGGGAGATTGTGTCTGGAACGACATGAACCGCGACGGTCTTTATGACGCAAGCATGGAAGTCGGTGTCTCAGGCGTCAGCGTAAGGTTGTTTGATGAGAGCAACACGCAATTGGCGACAACGACGACCAATGCCAGCGGCAAGTACAGCTTTGCCAATCTGCCGCCGGGCAATTACTACGTGATCTTTGGCAATCTGCCGCAAGGCTTCGTGTTCAGCCCCAAAGACCAGGGCAATAACGAAGCGCTTGATAGCGATGCTGATCCGGCGACGGGCAGAACCGCTGCCGTGATGTTGATGTCCGGGCAGAACTACCTTGATCTTGATGCAGGCATCTACCCGCGCATTGACCTTTCATTGACCAAGACGGTCAGCAGTGGCCCGTATATTTCCGGCCAGAACGTGACGTACACCTTAACGCTGGCGAACGCCGCCAATCTGGCGACAGCGACCAATGTGACGGTGCGCGATGTCTTACCGGCGGGTTTGATTTTTGTGAGCGCCAACGCTTCACAGGGAACATACGCCAGTGGAACCTGGACGGTTGGCTCTGTGCCTAGCCCCGGCAGCGTGACGTTGACAATTCAGGCTCAGATCAGCGCGGCCAGCGGCAGCATCAACAACTGCGCGCAAGTCCAAACCGCGAAAGAACTCGATCTCGATTCGACCCCAGGCAATTTCAACGCGGCGTTGGGCGCGCGTGAAGATGACGAAGCTTGCGTGAGTTTCGATATTCAAGCGGCCTCGCTGGGCGATTTCGTCTGGCTCGACCTGAACGCCAACGGCTGTCAGGACGCGGGCGAACCGGGTGTGCCGAATGTGACTGTCACGCTCTTCCGGGGTGACAACACGCAAGTCGGGCAGACGACGACGAATGCACAGGGCGGCTACTCCTTCAACAATCTGGCGCCCGGCGATTACTACGTGATTTTCGCGTTACCGGCTGGCTATACCTTCACCTCCAATAAAGTTGCAGCGTGTGGCGACACCAAAGACAGCGACGCCAATACAAGCACAGGACGGACGCAGACCATCACCTTGGCGGGGAGCCAGAATTTCCCCGACCTGGACGCGGGCGTTTTCCAAGGCGCGAGCGTGGGCAACTATGTTTTCAAGGATGCCAATTTGAATGGTGTGCAAGATGACGGCGCTGCCAACGGTGTGAACGGCGTAATCGTGCGTCTTTTCCAACCCGGCCCAGACAATCAGGCCGGCACGGCGGATGACGTGGCGGTCGCTACTAGCACCACAACCAACAACGGCGGCAATCCGGGGTTCTATCTGTTTACGGGGCTGACGCCGGGGCGCTACTTCGTGCAGTTCGACATTTCCGCCGTGCCCGATTGCGGCTTTATCAAACAAGGCCCCACCGGCACCAAAGACGCCACCGACAGCGATCCCGATCCCGCCAATGGCCGTACTGAAATCTTCACGCTGGCCAATGGCGAAAACGATCTGAGTTGGGATGCGGGCCTGTACCAACGGGCTTGCGTGTCCGGCTTCGTTTATGAGGACACCAATGACAATGGCCTCAAAGAAGCTGGCGAGGCTGGTATCAAGGACGTAACGGTAACGCTGACCGGGACGGATCTATTTGGCAATATCGTCTCGCGCTCGACGTTGACGAGCGCCACCGGTGCCTATCAGTTCTGCAATTTGGTGCCCGGCACCTACAAACTCACCGAGACGCAACCGCCGATCTATGTAGACGGCAAGGACACGGCTGGTTCGTTGGGCGGTACGGTCACGAACGACATGATCGCCGACATTCCCGTTGGTTCCGGCGCGAACGGCATCAACTACAATTTCGGCGAACTGCTGTCCTTTGACTTAAGCTTGCGCAAAGAGCATACCGGCAACTTCCTGCCCAATACGCAGGATACCTACATGCTGACCGTCACCAACAAAGGACCCGGTGCTTCGCAAGGCACGATTACGGTGACCGACAATCTGCCGGGCGGCATGACCTACCAGTCTGTGACAGGGGCCGGGTGGAGTTGCAGCGGCGGCGTCGGCAGCAATCTTGTGACTTGTACGTATAGCAATACGTTGGCGGCGAATGCTTCGACCAGTTTCACCTTGCGCGTGCGCATCTCGCAAAACGTGCAGTGCGCGGTGGTCAACGTCGCCACGTTGTCGGCTGTCGGCGATACCAATTCAGCCAACAATATCGCCCGCGATACCACGCTCATTGATAATTGCACGATGACGATGCAAATGGATCCGGGCAATCCGGCGTTGGATCCGGGTTCGATCCTGATCTTCCCGGTCTACACTTCCGATGCGTCAAACCCGAATCGTGAAAACACGCAGATTTGCCTGACGAACACGAATCAAAAGAAACCCATCTCAGTGCATCTTTTCTTTGTGGATGGTACGTCTTGCGCCGTGTCGGATAGCTTTGTTTGTCTGACGCAAAATCAGACCGCGTGCTTCTTGACCTCGGATATTGATCCGGGGACGATGGGGTACATTGTTGCGGTAGCGACCGACGATCAGGGCTGCCCGACCAACTTCAATTGGTTGATCGGCGACGAATACGTCAAATTCGCTTCTGGACATTATGGCAACTTGAGGGCCGAGTCGTTCCCGGCGTTGAGCAACCCAGTTTGCGATCCGAACTCAGGGATTGCTACTTTGCCCTTAGACGGGATTACTTATCGGGCCCCAGGCCGCACGCTGGCAGCCTCTTCGATTCTAAGCCGTGTGGATGACAACTCCACGTTGGTCGTCATTGATCGAGTCGGCGGCAATCTGGCGACCACGGCGGCGACGCTGAGCAGCATCTTCGGGGTGCTATATGACGATGCTGAATCGCCCTTTAGCTTCAGTATCAATTCGCCGAATTGTCAGCTCAAGCAGGTCTTAACTGACAGCTTCCCGCGTACCACACCGCGCTTCACCCAAGTGATTCCGGCGGGCCGCACGGGTTGGATCAAGTTTGCCGCACGGCCCGACCTCGCCAATGATGCCAACATCGGTATCATCGGCGCAGTCTTCAACTTCAATCCGAACGCCACGGCCGTCAGCGGGGCGTTTACCGGTGGACGTGCGTTACATAAATTAACGCTCGGCAGGGATGTGTTCACCATTCCGGTGTTTCCGCCCAGTTGTTAAGCGGGCAAGTGCACGAAGCATTCGTGCGATTCACTGACTAACGAACAAAATAGTCGGCCCGCCAGCAACCTATAGGTTGCTGGCGGGCTTTTCCTTTTTGTTGGTGTCTCGGCTGGTGAACCGGTGGGTTGATCGCCGTGCCCACGCCAAACTGGCGGCTTGTCGAAGAGTAGGGCAATCTGCCTGTCGCGAGCGTGAATCGGCCCTTAGAGCGGTTTGCAATTGCGTTTCGGGAGTCAGTTGACGCTGGGACAGTACCGCGCGCGTGAGCAAGCGGCAGGTTGGCAGTTCAACCAGTGGTGCAAGCTTGACGCGCCGCTTGCTCACGCGCGCGGTACTGTCCCGCTACGCGGTTTTTCAGTACCTCGAAATAAAAACCGATCTAGTCGCACTCGCGTGCGAGCTGCAATAAGCGTAGGAGGTTTAGTGATGGATTGGTTGTGAGGATGGTGGATATAGGCTGTCTCGGCTGTCGTCTGCCACAAAAGCAAAGTCTTCCAAGGTACTGCGCTTGACGCCAGGGCTGAAGGGGCGCAAAAAACAATAGGCTGGCGTCGTGTGTACAACGCCAGCCGGTCAATAATGAGGAGGCTATGGGCTAGTGATCTGCTTTCACTCGATAATCAGTTGCACGCGCCGGTATTGTTGTTGCCGTTCAGCAAGTCAAACAGGCGCGCCAGGGCTTGCATGTCTTCGGGGCGGTTCAGCGGGATCAGTTGGCGCGTTTGCGCAAAAACATCTCCCAACCGCGTCGCGGTGTTGACGATGAAGCCATTGCTGAGTTGGAACGGCTCGAATTCCACGCCATAACAAGAGAGCGGAGATTTCAATGCTTCCTGCACGTTATGCGAAGCCTCGCCGCCGGCATTCAAGAGATTCAACTGGGCGGCCACAAATTCGCGGTTCAGATATTGAATGGGCACCTGCGGTTTCAATACGCGCAACGCTGTGGCGGGCGGCATACTGCGCGCCGCGACTGGACGATTGAAATTGACGCCGCCAATCAGCACCGTCCCGTATGGAATGTCTGAGGGATGTGCGCAATAGACCAGGTAATAATACTCAGCAGACCGGAAGCAAATGGTTTTGCAGCCCTCGTCGGCAGGGCATTCCACCGCGCAAGGCAGCCCGCTGGGATAGCCGCCCGTCAATTGACCCAGCAAACCTGTGCCCGGGTTATTCTCGTCCCCAGCAACGCGATTGCGATTGACGACGATGTCGGTCACGACCACCGAGGTCGTACCTGCGCCCAAGGCCCGCGTGATCTCGATTCCCAGTTGAAAGCAGCCGTGCAAAGGTGAATCGAAATCCATCGGGAAAGAGAAGGTCAGCAAGCCGGTGCGTTTGCCGCGTGGGCCAGCCTCGTCTACGAAAGGAATCAGCGTCCCCTGCTTGGTATCCGGCCCCATTGCGAAACGGTTGTCCACAAAAAGCTTCAATTGCGGATGAATGCTGCTTAGCCGGAAGCCGTCAGCCTCGCGGGTGAAGCGCAGCAATTCCTGGACGCCTGTGCCGTCACCGTTTTGCACGTATACACGCACGACGTCGCCCGCCGTACCATCGCTGGCGGAAAGAATCAGATTGCCGTCCCAAATGGATTCAGCGCAGGTCAACGCGCGCACCGTTGCGCCCGGTTGCGTCGCCGAAAAGCCGCGCGCAGGCACATTCGCCAGTGCCCCCATCGTCTGCGCCTCAGCGCCAAAGCTGGCGGCATTGACGGCAAAGGCCGTGGTGCCGTCGGCGGGGCGATTGAGACTCAAGCTAAGCGGTTTGGGCAATAGGAATAGATCGCCGTCGGGCAAACCCGGAGCTTTGGCAAAACCGTGAACGACCGCTGAAAGATCGAGTTGCAGACTCGCTTCGGCAGCCTGCGCTGTTCTGAGGCCGTGTTGACCGCTTAGGCATAACACGCACAGCATCAGGCAACAGAACGAAACGGCAAGTCGGAAATTTTTTAGATACTGCATGACAACTTCCTCAAACGCTTGTCTGGGGATTTACTCCAGCAAGCAAAAGCGCCCACACCAAACACCGTGCTGACAAGTCCGGCGAGCAGCCGTGGGAATTGGCACCAAAAAGAGAATCGAGTTGGAAAGAACCTAGCAGGAGTGTGTAGCAGCCGCTTCAGCTTGAGCGGACAATTCCAGGTGTGTGTCAGTTTGTGTCCCAGTTTTCAATTGCCGGAGCCATTTCGAGCTTGCCCCTTGGCCAGCACTGATCGGGTTTGTCAGGTATCCATCAAGCAGTTATGGCAAACCCAATGCCAACGGGGAATCCGGGTCAGAGACCCGGATGCAAAAACAGGAACGTTGCTGAAAAGAACGGATAGTCTGTCTGGTCGCACCAGATAGCGTCTCAGCGCACGCGGCAGGCACGTTGCGGGTCTTGACGCTGTTTCAGTTCGCGCTGCACACGCTGTCTACGATTGAAGATAGCGGTAGGAGATAAATGTCGTCGAAAGGGGACAAGGTATGAAAAGCAGGACTTACGCAAAGATTTGCCACAGAGGCACAGAGACACTGAGGCAGACAAAGAACTATGCCAACACAGTAAAAATGCTCTGTGTCTCTGTGCCTCTGTGGCTAACCAGTTTGTGTCTTGCGTAAGTCCTGAAAAGAAGATGAAACACCGCCGTGCCGCGAGGGGCGAAGCTAAATCCGGTTGTTCCGCCTGAATAATCAAGGAGTAATTCATTGCCAAATCCCTTTCGCAAGGGAATGAGTCCAGAGCAGAGCGCGGTTAGATTCGGCTTGGGGTGCAGGCCTGCCGAAGCGGCCAGACAAGCGGTTAGATTGGATAGCGAACGAAAATCTTGCGGGGGTCACAACGAGACTTTATTACCAGCTCAATTGGCGCATAGCTGGATCAACATCAGGGGATGTCGCTCTAAAGTGCACAGGCGAGCGAAACATTACACCCGTGTGCCAGAACCAGCGAAAAATCCAGCTTGAGTTTGCCCGCCCAAGCCTCGTAAAATGCCCGCGTTCGTTCCGAACGCTGATGAATTCCCCAAAATTCAGCCCTGACAGCGGTCTTTACTTTCAAGTACTTTGGACAACTGGCAAAACTCCCCCGCCATTGCCGGCCCCCGACTCGTTACGTGCCTCATTCGATCTTCTCTATTCCCCTTTGATAACAGGTTGTGTCGTTCGCCTAGCCAAGCGCGTGTAGCGCTCGCTTTCGCTTGTCCGTGCACGCAGTGCTCACAATCGAGCGCATGCTTGAACTCCGTGTTCTTGTGGCAATGGCATTCGCACGCAAGTCCGGCAAGGACGTTGGGTCATACCTACAATGATGAAAGCAATAATGTCGTGGCAGCACGTTGGATGTTGGTTCTGTATTGGGTTGGTTGCGGCGGTGTTTTTCAACCCGCTGGTATTGCGCCCGACGCAAGCGGCGCTCAATCAATCAACCGTTAGGCAAGTCGAACGCGCCAAACAGGCATACGGTCAATTGCCGATGACCTTTGAACGTAACGAAGGCCAGAGTGACAAGACGGTGAAATACCTCGCGCGCGGGCACGGCTATCAGGTTTTCCTGACAGAAGACAAGGCGACGCTCCGGCTGGCACAGGCGAACGGTGACGCCGCCGCCTTGCGGTTCAGCTTTGGCAGCGGCACGGGCACCCCCGTTGGACTCAACGAATTGCCCACCAAGAGCAATTACATCCTTGGCAATGACCCGCAGGCATGGCGCGCCAACATTTCCAACTTCGCGCGGGTCGAATATCGCGCCCTACAGCCGGGCGTGGACTTGGCGTTTTATGGCACCCAACGCGCGCTCGAATATGATTTCATCGTTGCGCCCGGCGCTGACCCCGCCGAACTCACCATCACCATCGAAGGCGCCGACAAACTGGAACTCGCCACCAACGGCGACTTGCTCTTGCGCGTTGGCGATGCCGTCGTCACGCAACGCGCGCCCGTCTCGCGCCAACGCCAGCGCCAAGTCCACAGCCGCTACTTGCTCAAAGGCGGCAATCAAATTGGCTTTGCCGTCGAAGGCTATGACCGCGCGCAATCGCTGGTGATTGATCCGGTGATTGATTATTCGACCTTTCTCGGTGGCATCGGCTCCGACGAAGGCTTTGCCATCGCTGTGGACAATGCCGGTAACGCCTACCTCACCGGCACAACCTATTCGAATAACTTCAACACCTTCGCGCCGCTGCAAACGCTGAATCGCGGCGGCAAGTACGACGCCTTTGTCACCAAGCTCAACGCGGCGGGCAATGCCATCGTCTATTCAACCTACCTCGGCGGTTCCGCCGAAGACAGCGGGCAGGGCATCGCGGTGGATTCGCTCGGCAACGCCTACATCGCTGGCATCACCAATTCGCCCGATTTCACCACGCGCAATGCCTTTCAACCCGCGCTCAACGGCCAGGCCAACGATGCCTTCATCACCAAACTCAACAGTGATGGGACAGCGATCATCTATTCGTCGTATCTGGGCGGCAGCAACATTGATCAGGCCTTCGCCATCGCGCTGGACGCGGGCAACAATGCCTATCTCGCAGGCTCGACAGCCTCCACCGATTTCAACACGCGCAGCCCGCTGCAACCCGCCAATCGTGGCGGCGCGGATGCCTTCATCGCCAAGGTCAACGCCAGCGGTAGCGCGTTGGTCTATTCGACTTATCTGGGTGGCAGTGGGCTGGATGAAGCGCGCGGCGTCGCAGTGGATGCCGCCGGCAATGCCTATCTCACCGGCTCGACAGCCTCCAACGATTTCAACGTGCTGAATGCGATTCAAGCCAACAATCGCGGCCAGCAGGACGCCTTTGTCGCCAAGCTCAACGTCAACGGCTCTGCGCTGATCTATTCCACCTATTTGGGCGGGGCCGAACTGGATGCCGCTTATGACGTAGCGGTGGATGTCAACGGCAATGCTTATGTCACCGGCAACACTTTCTCGACGGACTTCCGCACGGTTGATCCGTTCCAAGCCAACAATCGCGGCAGCAGCGATGCCTTCATCAGCAAGTTCAATGACAACGGTTCGGTGCTGCTGTTCTCGACTTATCTGGGCGGCACCCAAGGCGATTTCGGACGCGCCATCGGGTTGGGCGTGAACAACGAAATCCTGGTCGCGGGCCGCACCTCTTCGACCGATTTCAACAACGTCAATGCCGTGCAAGACAGCAATCGCGGCAACCTCGACGCCTTTGTCAGCAAGTTCAACGCGCAAGGCTCGGCGCTGCTCTATTCGACCTATCTCGGCGGCGCACAGGATGATTTTGCGTTTGGCCTGGCCGTGGATAACGCGGGCAACGCATACATCACGGGCGATACGCGCTCGACCGATTTCAACACGCGCAACCCGGTGCAAGCAGCCAATCGCGGCGGCCTCGATGCCTTTGTCTCAAAGCTCAATGCCAGCGGCACCGACTTGGCGTATTCCACTTATCTCGGTGGTTCGGGCGAAGACCTGGGCTTGAGCGTAGCCATTGATACGGCGGGGAACGCCTATGTCACGGGCTATACCAGCTCAAACGATTACATCACGCGCAATCCCTTGCAGGCGACCAGTCGCGGCGGTCTCGAAGTTTTCGTCACCAAGATTCTGGCCGACAGCAACGACATCGCGTTCAATACCTACTTTGGCGGCAACGGTTCCGACACCGGCAACGCCATCGCGGTGGATGGCGGCGGCAATGCCTATATCACGGGCGCGACGACCTCGACGAATCTGCCGACACGCAATCCGTGGCAACCCGCATTTGGTGGAGGCGGCCTTGACGCTTTCGTCGCCAAGTTCAACGCCTCCGGCTCCAATCTGATTTATTCAACCTATCTGGGCGGCAGCTTTGGCGATCAGGCGCGCGGCATCGCGGTGGATGCGGCGGGCAATGCCTACATCACGGGCAGCACGTTCTCTGACAACTTCCCCACGCAAGGCCCGCTGCAAGCCACACATCGTGGGTTGGGCGATGCCTTCATCACCAAGCTCAACGCCGCCGGTTCGGCCTTGCTGTATTCGACCTATCTCGGCGGCGCCGCCACCGACGAAGCCAATGCCATCGCCATTGACGCCACGGGCGCGGCCTACATCGCAGGCGATACTTTCTCCAGCGACTTCAACACGCGCAATGCGCTGCAAGCCAGCACGCGCGGCCAGCAGGATGCTTTCATCGCCAAACTCACACCCGACGGCGCGCAACTGGCGTATTCGACCTATCTGGGCGGACGCCGCAACGACCTCGCCAACGGCATTGCGGTGGATGCGGGCGGCAATGCTTACATCACTGGCTCGACCACCTCGCCCGATTTCAATACCGCCAATCCGCTCCAGAACGCCTATGGCGGCGGCGATTTTGATGCTTTCGTTGCCAAGCTGAACGCGCAAGGTTCGGCGCTCGCCTATTCGACGTATCTGGGCGGCGCGCTCAGCGACAACGGCAATGCCATCGCCGTGGATGCGAGCGGCAATGCCTACATCACGGGGGTGACGAGTTCCACCAACTTCCCGCGCGCGAATTCGCTGCAAGCCGACAATCGCGGCGGCAACGATGCCTTTATCACCAAGCTCAACGCCGCAGGTACCGCGCTGCTCTATTCGACCTATCTCGGCGGCCTCAACGATGATCGCGGCGCGGGGATTACCGTAGACAGCGTCGGCACGGCATACATCACCGGCGCGACGGCCTCGCCCAACTTCAACATTCAAGTACCGCTGTTCGCCTACGGCGGCGGTACCGATGTTTTCGTCGCGAAAATTCTTTCCGAACCGACCATCTCCTTTGCGCCGCCATCGTTGGAATTGCAGCCCGGCGGAATGGGCACGTTGACGATCAATCTCAGCGCGCCGCAAAACAGCCCGACGTTTCTGACGCTCAGTTCGTCGAATGTCACCGTCGCCACCGCGACCGCGACCGTCACGATTGCGGCCAACTCACTGGCGGTCGCCGTTCCCGTCACGGCGGTTGCGACAGGCACAACCATCCTCACCGCCGCCTTGCCGCAACAACTCGGCGGCGCGACGGCCACGGCCAGCATCACCGTCGCCACCGCGCCTGCGCCCGGTTTTGAAGGCGATGTCGCCCCGCGCCCCAACGGCAACAACGGTCAACTCACCGTCGCCGATTGGGTGCAAACGGGCCGCTTCGCCGCAGGCTTCGACACGCCCGCGCTCGGCAGCGAATTCCAACGCGCCGATTGCGCGCCCCGCGATACGCGCGGCAATGGCGCAATGACCATTTCGGATTGGGTGCAGGCGGGACGCTACGCTGCCGGCCTTGATCCGGTTGTGGCGGCTGGCGGGCCAACTGCGCCAAACGCACAATTGCTCCGGTACGGAACGGGGAGCGTGAGCGACCTGAGCATTGGCCTTCGAGACGCTGAAGGGAAGCCAAGCCGCCTGAGCAGCGAGGCTCAGATCGCTCACGCTCCCCGTTCCGTACCCCTCCAGCAAGCTCGCGCCATTCGCGTCGCCAGCGCCAATCTCATTCGCGGCCAGAACGGCACGGTGACCATCGAACTGGACGCCCAAGGCAATGAGAATGGCCTTGGCTTCAGCCTCAACTTCGATCCGGCGCAACTCATGTATGTTTCGGCCACCAATGGCCCGGATGCAGTTGGTGCCAGCATCAATATCAATTCCGCCCAGGCGGCTACCGGCCGTATAGGCTTTGCACTCGCACTGCCTGCGGGCCAAGCGTTGACCGCAGGCACGCGCCGCCTCTTCACGATTACCTTCACAGCGTCGAATAGCGCGGCTAGTAATAGCGCCCAAATCGGTTTTGCCGATCAGCCGGTTACCCGTGAAGTGGTCAACCCCAACGCCGAAACCCTGACGGCCACCTTCACGCCCGGCACGGTCAATTTGGCGCGCGCACTCGCCAATGTTTCCGCCGCCAGCTTCATCGCTACCGAGTTGGCTGCCGAAAGCATCGTCGCTTCCTTCGGCACCAACTTGGCGACAGGGATTGAAGCCGCCACCACCTTGCCATTGCCGACGACCTTGCGCGGCACGACTGTGCGCGTGCGCGACAGCGCGGGCGTCGAGCGCCTCGCCCCGCTCTTTTTCGTCGCGCCCGACCAGATCAACTACCTGTTGCCCGCCGGCTTGGCTTCCGGCGCGGCAACGGTGACCGTCACCAGTGGCGACAACAATCTTTCGCTCGCCACCATCAATATCGCCGCCGTCGCACCGGGTCTGTTCACGGCCAATGCCAACGGTCAGGGCGTCCCCGCCGGCTTTGCCATTCGCCAGCGCGCCGATGGTTCGCAAAGCCTGGTCAATATCGCCGTGTCCAACAACGCGGGGCAACAAGTGCCGCTGCCGCTTGATCTCGGCCCCGATTCGGATCAGTTGTTTCTGGTGCTCTTTGGCACCGGCATGCGCGGACGCACGGCGACATCCGCCGTCACCGCAACCATTGGTGGCGTCTCTGCCGAAGTTCTATTCGCAGGTGCCCAAGGCGATCTGGCCGGGCTGGATCAAATCAATCTGCGGATTCCGCGCGCATTGGCCGGACGTGGAGAAATAGACGTGCAGTTACGCGTGGACGGCAAACTGGCGAATGCCGTGCGCATTGCGATCAAGTGAGCCACTTGGGAGCACTACCTGGGAGCGCGGGCATCCCTGCCCGCAATTAAAAGAAGCCGCGCAGCCTCCTTCTCTCCTCATCGCATTTCGCGAAGATGGAATAAGGAAGCTGCGCGGCTTTTCTTATAGCAGGCAGGGATGCCCGCGCTCCCAGGTTATTTCTGCCCGCTCGACAGGCGTTTGTAATACTCGCCTACCAGCTTGCGATACCGCTCTGGCGCTTCGCCTTCGTCGGCGAGACGCAGGTTGTTGCGGCCCAGCTTGGCTTGCAGGCGTTTGCTCAGTTCGGATTCGATGTTGCGCAGCGGATCAACGACCTGAGTCTTGAGCAACCCGGCGGTCATCTCGTCGTCGCGCAGCAGCGCTTCGTTTGCCTGTTTCAAACCATCAATCGCCTGATCGAGGCCGCGCGCCAGATCGCGGTCTTTGCCGACGCTGTTGCGCAGCGCTTCGGCATCGCGCATGTATTCGCGCAGTTCCGAAGCCAGTTGGCGCGTATCTTCACCGCGTTGACCGCTACGCGGTGGGCCGCCACCGCCAGGGTTCATGGGGTTTTGCTGATTCGGATTGCCAGCTTGCCGATTGCCGCTATTGGGGCCGCCTTGCGAGCCTTGTTGCCCCTGCTGCCCCTGTTGCCCGCGCTGGCTCCCCTGTCCTTGTTGCCCTTGTCCTTGTTGTCCTTGCTGTCCTTGCTGTCCCCCTTGGCCTTGTTGGCCTTGCTGACCTTGTTGGCCTTGCTGACCTTGCCCTTGCTGACCTTGCTGACCTTGCTGTCCTTGTTGACCCTGCTGACCTTGTTGGCCCTGCTGACCTTGCTGGCGTCCGGTTTGGCCTTGTTGATTGCGAGCGATTTGCTGACCTTGCTGGCCTTGACCTTGTTGTTGACCAGGGCGTTGGCCTTGCTGGCCGCGCTGTTGGGCGTTTTGCTGGCCTTGTTGCTGGCCTTGCTTATTGCCTTGTTGCCCTTGCTGGCGACCTTGCTGGTTGCCTTGTTGGCCCTGTTGCTGCCCTTGTTGTTGGCCCGACTGGTTACCTGGCTGCCCTTGTTGCTGCCCTTGTTGCTGCCCTTGTTGTTGTCCTTGCTGGTTGCCCTGTTGCCCTTGTTGTTGGCCTTGTTGATTGCCTTGCTGGCCTTGTTGTTGGCCCTGCTGATTGCGGGCCTGCTGGTTGCGGTTGCCCGCGCGGTCGGCCAGTTTGCGGCTCAGTGAGCCGACGTTATCGGCCAGTTTGCGGGTATTTTCAAGAGCGTCTTCGGTCTTATCGCCGCCGCCGCGCTTGCCCGCGTTCTTTTCGGCGTCGGTCAGGTTCTGGGCGAGTTCGTCCAGATTCTGCTGGATGATCTTGTCGCCATTGCTGGCGGCGTCAATGAAGTTGTTGTCGAGCAGTTGCTTGGTTGCGCGAATGCGATCCTGCACGCGGTTGTCGCGCAAGCCTCTGGATGCCTGGCGCAATTTGTCGGCTGCGGCTTGTTGTTCCTGGCCCAGTCCGCGTGCGGATTGGTCAATGTCTTTTTCGAGGTTGTTGATCTCGTTAGCGAGCGCTTCTTTGCGTTCGCCAACGCGCTGTTTGGATTCGCCGGAAGCCGGTTGGCCGCTGCGATTGCGTTGGGCCATCTCGGCGGTGTCTTGGGCGATTTCCTGCTGGCGCGCGGCGGCATTAGCGGCGCGTTGCTGCAAATCTTTGAGCGACTTGCCGCCTTGCGAGCCTTTCAGTTTGTCGAGTTGACGTTTGGCCTCTTCGATCTTTTCGAGCGCGCGCATGCCCTGGGCGACCGATTCCATCGGGTTGCCGGTGTTGGCTTGCGCTTTCTGCATCTCGTCAGCAGCCTGATTGAGCTTTTGGCTCAACTGCTGCAACTCGGGCTGACGGCGTTCGCGCGAGAGCTTTTCGAGTTCGCGCGCCAGTTTGCGCGCTTCGTCAATCATCTCTTGTTGCTGACGACCACCGCCGCCACCGCCGCCTTGCTGTTGATTGCGCGCGCCTTGTTGGGCGCGTTGGCGTTGCTGTTCGAGTTCCTTTTGCTGACGGCGCGCCAGTTCTTCGAGTTTGCGTTTGGTTTCGTCGTCCGCTTGTTGGGCCTGCTGTTGCTGTTCGCGCTTGACCGTCTCGTACTGGTTCTTCATCTTGTCCATCTCAAGCTCGAACAAGTCGGCCAGTTCTTCGGCGCTGCGCTGTTGGCCCTGCCCCTGGCTCTGCTGGCCCTGCGAGATTTGCATCTCGCGGAAGAGCGCGTCCGCGCGCAGCAGTTGTTGCAGCGCTTTTTCTTCGTTGGGCTTGGCCTCTTTGGCCTTGCGATTCTTCAGCTCGGGAATCGCAACTTCCATCTCTTTACCGGCTTGCGCCAGATATTCGACCAGCTTTGAGAACTGCTCGTTCTGGGCCAACTGCGGCCCCATGCGGCGTTTGATACGGTCAATCAGTTGATTGGTGTCGTCGCGCAACTTTTCCTGACCGAGCGAAATGGTGCTGTAGTTATCCGCCTTTTCTTTTTCATCGTAATTCACCTCTTCGCGCATTACGCGGAAGGTCGCGGCCAGCAGTTCTTTTTGGCGTTTGCTCAGCGCGTTTTGATCTTCGCCTTGGCCCTGACCTTGGCCGCCCGCCTGTTGCGACTGTTTGAAGTCTTTCTCGAACGGTTTGATCTCAATGAAATAAATGTCGCTGGTCGTCTCGTTTTTGGCGTCGCGCGCTTTGGCGTAATACGAAATGAAATCGCCCGGTTGCAGGCCGTATTCTTCGAGGAAGAAGGTGTAGGCGCCGGACAGAGACTTGGCGGCGTCACGTTGCAATTTCTGCAAATCCACTTTCTTTTCTGCGCCGCCGTTGACGCTGATGAACATTTCGAGCGAAGTCACGCCGTAATCGTCTTCGGCTTTGGCGAGCGCGATGATCTCTTCGACACTGGTCGCGCGGGCATCGCGGCCCGGTTTCTCAAAGCTGACCGTCGGCGGCTGATCTTCCAGCACGACGATATCGTATTCGTTGGAGCCGTTGTAAACGTCGCCATAGCTGCTGACCAATTCGATGTGATAGCTACTTTCTTTGCTGACCATCACGTTTCCCGCGAACACCGGCGCGCCATCCAGCATGTTTTCCTGCGTCATCTCGATCTTCGCGCCGTCTTTCAAGACGATGCGCGCGGCCTTGGCGTTCAGCGTCAAACGCGCCATAACGCGCACGTTCGTTCCGGCCAGTGCCGCGATGTCACCGGTGTCTTCGATAGTCTTCGACGGCAGGCCCGTGTAGGCAGGGAAGTCGTAGCGCAGGTCAATGCGTTTGACGAAAGGCAGATCGGCGACGGTGAACTTGTATATCTGCGAACGGCAGCCCTGCGCTTCGACGAAGTATTCGGTGTCTGCCTGAATGTTGAAGATGAAATGCTGGAAGTCGGTTTTCTCTTTGGCTGGCTCCATCTGCTGGCCGATCCACTGGTCATCAGCCGCACCCGCTTTGCGCAAGAAAATCGTCGCCTGCTCAGGCGCGAAATTGATCGTGGTCGCGATGATCTTTTGATCGGAACCTTTGGGCACGCGCACCGTGCCGGGCTTGACGGTGATGTTCAACGCATTGGCTGCCGCGGCTTCACTGGTTGGGGTGACCAGTTGCGCGAATCCCTGCTTGATCTCTTTCGGCCCGAACAGCAAGGCGGCGATAAACAACGCCACACTCGCCGCCGCCGCGCCGCTGTATTGCCAGAAACGTTTGCGCGGCACGATGGCGTCAAGATCAACGTCGCTGGCCTTGCGCTCGGCATCGTCCACCAATCGGTCGTAGATCGCGGGCGTGGTCAGCGCTTGTTGTTCAACCGTGCCAAATTCGACCGCACTCACCAATCGGTCATCCATGCCGGGTTGTTTCTCTTCAATCAACCGGGCGAGTTGCGTATCGCTCACTTTGCGCCGCAAGGGCCGCACCAGTGACAGGTAAATGGTTGTCAACACGCCTACCAAGGCTGCGAGCCGCAGCGAAATCAACATGCCGGTGTTGTAGCGGTATTTGTAACCCGCCCAACCCGTCAACAACAGCAACCCTGCCGCGACGGCCAGCGTGATTGCCAGGCCGCGCAACCAAAACAACGTTGTCCGGCGACGGCGCACGGCGTTGATGATCTCTTGCAGTTGATTGCTCATGCTGCCCTTGCTATTGGATAAGTTCATGTTGACCTCTCAGAACTGGTGGACCAGCTTAATTGAACTAGCGTATTGCTACGCGACCATGTTTCTATTCAAGCAACCTTTGCAGTGAAATGAAAAACGGGAACTTGGATCGTACGTGTTTGCGTTGCTTGCTTGGCATTGGTCGTCAGCGTTGCGATTTGGCGTCCGACCTCTGCATTGACAACTTTCTCGCCACATTGCTGGCAAACCCCGGTGGGGACATCTTCAATGACGATCAATTCACCTTTAATCCAAAAGTCATGATTGATTTGTCGCTCTCGCATTTGCTCGCCGCAAACGTGACAATGACCGTAATCATAAACACTCTTATTCATATACTTCCCAAGTCGTAATCAATAGCAGTTTCCCCTGTCGCTTTTATCCGGCAGATAACGGCAAGCTCCCGACCGTCAATTGCTTGGCCGCTAATCTCATAGCGTTCTCCTCGCGGGTCATCGGTGAATACGGCATTGATACGGCCACTCAAAACTGCCATTTCAACGTCGGCAAAATCAAACCCATCGTTCGCCATTTCTTCAAAAAAATGCGGTATGGCAAATTCGTATTCTTGAGCCCGCATTTTCTCGCGAATTAGCCAAAGAAGTTGGGCGTGCTTTGCCATTTCATCCAATCACTCGCGCCGTTTTCGTGCGCCGTGACAACACGGCTTCGGCGACAAACAACAACAGCGCACCGATCAGCAACAGCCACCACACACGCTGCTTTCCTTCAATCTCTTCCTTGCTCAGCTTCTCATTGGCCGCATTGGCCGCTACGTCTTTCACATCCGCGCCCGTAACGGCAGCCACGAATTCATCCAGATTGAGCCGCGTCAAATCGGATTCCTTACTGTCCAAATTGACCGCCGTGAAATCATTGGTTTCGGGATAACGCAGCCGGTAAAAGCCGTTCTCGCTCGCCTGCACCAGCAATTCGCCGCCGGTGGTCAGATTGCGTTCGGTCAACCGCGCGCCGCCGGGCGTGTCTACAGCAGGCGGTGCGCCGTTTTTGGCGGCGTGCGCGGTGAAGGTTTGGCCCAGTGGATACCAGCCGCGCTCTTCGCGTTCGCCCAGATAACGCGCCATCTGGCGCACCAGCGGTAAATAGAGCGGCGAGAGCGGCAAGTCATTCCAGCCGGAGTCAAAGGTCGTGGTCAGCAGCAAGACTTTGCCCGTGCCGTAGCTGCGTTCGATCAGCGCCGGGCTGCCGTCTTCAAACCGCGCCAGCACGGTCGCGGCTTCTTTGGGCGTGGCGCGCCAGTAATTGAACACGCGCGCCGAAGCCAGGCGCCCGCTTTGGCGGAAGACTTCAAAGACCGGATGATCGGTTTTGACATCGCTGAGCGAGACGTATTCGCCGCGCAGATTGATCTGTTGATCGAGCTGCGCGGGCAGCAATGGTTGCAGCGCTGAATTCAACGAGCCCGCTTCGGTATGCGGCCCGGCGGAGATGACGAGACCGCCGCCCGCTTCAACAAATTTGAGCAATGACTGGGCCAGCGCCGCATTGATCGCCGCATCGTTGAGCAGGATCACTTTTGATTCGTTGAGTTCGCCCGGATTGGTCGAGCCAGCGCTTTTGACCGTGAGCGCGAAAGGCAGGTTCTCGCCCGTCGTCAGCGCGTTGCGCAGAAAGAAACTTTCGCTGCGTCCGCGCGAGGCGGTTTCGATGACCAAGGCTTTCAGTTGCTCGGCGCGGCGCAAGGTGAAGAAGAAGCGATTGTCCACCGGGAACGTATCGCCTTCGATTTGGATGACGCCGCGATTGATGCCTTCGTTGAGATTGAAACCGGTGAATTCGACCGTCGCGCTGTCGTGGGCGGCGATCTTTAATTCGCGCTTTTCGACGACGTGCTCATTCAGATTGAGTTCGACACGCACGCTCTCTTTGGCTTCATCGCTGTAATTGGCGACGCGCGCGCTCAGCTTGTCGCTGTACTTGGCCTGATAAATCAGCGGCTGTGCGGCGACATCAGTGACGGCCAGATTTGGCGCATTCTGTTCGCCCACATCAATCGGGACGAGCTTGATGTCTTTGCCGACGCGGAATGCGGCATCGGCTTTGTTGTGTCCATTCGCCTGGAAATCGGAAATCAGCAACACCCGTTTGTTGGCGGTGTTGGCTTCTTTGAACAGCGTCTCGGCCCCGCGCAAGGCTTGGGTGTAATCGGTGCCGCCGAGTCCCGCTTGCGTGGCATCCACCAGCGCATCGAGTTTGGCGGTGTCGTTGGTGAAGCGGCTCAGCACTTCGTAACTGTTGCCGAAGCCGACGAGCGCAAAACGCTCATTGCCGCGCGCTTCATCAATCAACGCTTTGGCGCGCGTCTTGGCCTGCTCGAAATGTTTGCCGTAACGCATGCTAAATGACGTATCGAGCAGGATGACATTGGTGCGCTGCCCGCGTTCGCCTTCCGCCGAGCCAGTGCCGAAGTAGGGACGCATGAAGGCCAGCGCCAGCAGCAAAAACGCCAACGTGCGCAGCAACAGCAACAGCAGGTTATGCAGTGTGCGCCGCCGGATGGTGCGTTGCGGCACTTGGCGCACGAACATCAATGAAGGGAACTCGACTTTTTGCGAGCGAGTGCGGCGCACCAGATGCACGATGATCGGCGCGGCGACGGCGGCGAGTCCGAATAGGAATAATGGGTTAAGCAGAGCCATCTTGTTATTTACATTCGCGCCCGCTTCGCCAAAAACGAAAACAACGCAAAATCGAGCGGCTTATCCGTCGTCAACAATTCATAATCAATCTTGTTCGCCGCGCAGCCTTCTTTTAGCCGCGTGACGTGGGCGTTGATCGTTTGGCGATAACCTTCGGCCAGCACATCGGGCAGCACGTGCAATTGCTCTTCGGTTTCGGCGTCTTCCAGCAAGACCGGGTCGGTGAAATCAAAATCCAGTTCGTTCTTGTCGAGGATTTGGAAAACGATTACGTCGTTACCCTTGAACCGCAGATGCTGCAAGGCGCTGATGACGGCTTCGGCGTCGTCGTATAGGTCAGACAGCACAACGATGATGCCGCGCCGGGTGATGCGTTCGGCGACTTCGTGCAACACGCCCGCCAGCTTGGTTTCGTTGCCCGGTTCGAGTTGCTCCATCCGCCCGAAGATCGTCCGCATGTGACCGGTGCGGGCGTGCGCGGGCACGTGTGTGCGCACGGTTTCATCAAAGGCAATCAGCCCGACCGCGTCTTGCTGCCGGTTGATCAGATAAGCCAGCGACGAACCCAGGAATTGCGCGTATTGCAGCTTGCTGACCGGCCCGGTTGCATACCGCATCGAAGCCGACGCATCCATGATGATGTGGCATTGCGAATTCGTGTCAGCGCGGTACTTTTTGATGTAGTAACGGTCGGTACGCCCCAATAGCTTCCAATCCAGATAGCGCAAATCATCGCCGGGCAAGTATTGGCGATACTCGGCGAATTCGGTCGAAAAGCCGGTGAAGGGCGAACGATGCAGGCCGGAGATAAAGCCCTCGACGACGGTGCGCGCCAGCAATTCCAGCGAATTGATGCTGGCCAAGACCTCCGGTGTTAGAAATCTGGGGCCGGAGGTCGCGAAAGAAGCCGGTTGCTGCGCGACAGCCTGGGGCGTCTTGCCACTTAGTACGCTCTCCTTATTTCGTTTCCACCACATAGCGTTAGCCTACAGACCAGATTTCGGTTCTGGCACATGTTCGATTAGCTTTTTGATGACGGCGTCGGAATCAATCTTCTCCGACTCCGCCTGAAAGTTCGTCAGCAAGCGATGCCGCAACACCGGCCCCGCAATCGCCCGCACGTCTTCGCATGACACGTTGTAACGCCCGTTCAGGATCGCGCGCGCCTTGCTCGCCAGGATCAGGAACTGCGACGCGCGCGGCCCGCCACCCCAGGTCAGCCAGCGATTGATGAAATCGGGCGCTTTGGGCGTGTTGGGGCGGCTGTGCGTGACCAGGTTGACGGCGTAGCGCGTGACGTGGTCAGCCGCCGGGATTTTGCGTACCAGCCGTTGAAAGGCCAGGATTTCGTCCGCACTCATCAGCCGCTCAAAGCGCACGTCCTGCGGCGACGTGGTCAGCTTGACGACCGCGACTTCGTCTTCTTCGGTCAGATAGCCGATGCGCACATTGAACATAAAACGGTCGAGTTGCGCTTCGGGCAACGGGTACGTGCCTTCCATCTCGATAGGGTTTTGCGTGGCGAGCACAAAAAACGGCTTGGGCAGTTCGTAGGTCGTACCTTGCACTGTAACGCTGCCTTCTTGCATGGCTTCCAAGAGCGCGGCCTGCGTCTTGGGCGGCGTGCGGTTGATTTCGTCGGCCAGGATGATGTTTGCGAAGACCGGGCCGCGAATAAATTGCATGGTGCGATGGCCGGTCGCGCGGTTCTCTTCGATGATCTCGGTGCCGGTGATGTCGGCGGGCATCAGGTCGGGTGTGAATTGGATGCGCTTAAACGAAAGATCAAGCACATTCGCCAGCGTGCGGATCAGCAGTGTTTTTGCCAAACCCGGCACGCCGGTGATGATCGTGTGTCCGCCGACGAAGAGCGACATCAGCACCTGTTCGATAACTTCATCCTGTCCGATGATCGCCTTGCGGACTTCATTCATGATGCGGTCGCGGGCGTGGGACAGTTTGTTCAATAACTCCTCGTCGCGGATCGCCTGTGTGTCAACAGCCATTCAGTTGTGGGTTCCTTTCGTCTCGAATGTATTGATGCAGTACCGGGAGCGGTAGCGACTGGGTACTGCCAGTGTCGAACATTGCGCAGAACCCGGTCGCTACCGCTCCCGGTACTGCACCGTGCATCTCAATGCGTCAGCGCATACACGATGTAATTCACGCCGAATTTATAGGCTTCGTTGGTTTCTTCGATGGGGCGGAAGGGGTTGTCCGAAAACTGCCAGAAGTCGCTCACATCGTAGTTGTAATCAATGACCATCATCAACCGCCCGGTCTCGTCTTCCAAGCCCCAAAATTCGGGGTTCAAGGTTTCGCGCGAGCCGTAACCACCGCCATAAATCGGCGCGACTTCCAGCGTCTTAATTGAGAAGAAGCAATTAAAGACCGGATGCGACAGGTCGAGCTTTTTCAACTCATATTCGGGAAACGCGCGTTTGACCTGCGCTTGTAAATTGGCGAACTGGCCCGGGCTGCGAAAGTCGTCCACCATGACAAAACCGCCGCGCAGCAGATATTCGCGTAACCCGGCAATTTCTTTGTCGCCTAAATTCATGAATCCGACTTCGCAAAGATAGACAAACGGATACTTGAACAACTGCGGATCGTCGAAGGAAAAGATCGGCTCGTTGGTATCCAGTGTGCAATCGGTCTTGGAGGTCTCAGCGATGATTTTCATCAGGTGCCGCCCCGCCGCTGGGTAATCATGCGACCAGGGCGGGCCGCCATCACCAAGTTGCAGGTTATAACCATACATAGATGCGTACTGGCTGGTGTCGAAACGGACGCGCGCAAAGGTGAAACGCCCGGACAAATCCTTTTGCAGCTTCGGCAGGTTGTTCTCAAATTCGGGCGGAGCGTCTACCCCTTGTTTGTTGTGACGCCCGCCGCCGCCGCCGCGTTGCGGGCGTTGGGCGAGCGCCAATCCCGCCACCAGACATAGGCTGAAAACGAGCCAGAGCACTTTGCGATGATTCAATGACAGCTTCGTCATACGACTTCCTCTTTCGCCAGCCTTAAGGATTACCGACCAGCTTCAACAACAAATCCTGCGCCTTATCAAATCCGGGGGCGAGTTCCAACGACTTTAGCACCGTCCGGCGCGCCTCTTTAACTTTACCCGCCGCCAAAAAGCCACGCGCCAGATTGAATTGCGCCTCGGCGATATTGGGCGGATTGGCCGCCAGCGCGACCTGGAATTCGCGAATGGCCGCGTCGTTTTGATTTGCTTCGAGTTGTAGATTGCCCGCCGCCGTATGTTCGGCGTGATCGAAGGGGTTGACGAAAAAGGCCAGTTTCAACAACTCCAACGCGCGCGCTTTGTCGCCTTGCTCCAGTTTCAGCTTGGACAGCTTCTGCAAGGCATCGTAGTTGTTTTCATCCACTTTGACCAACGCCTCGAGCATTTCGACAGTCGCGGCTTTGTCGCCGCGCGTTTCATAAATTCCCGCCAGCAATTCATAGGCATTGCCAGCGCCCGACTGGTAAGGGAATAGCTCAATGCAACGCTTCAAATGTGGAATGGCTTTGTCCGGCGCTTTGTCCTGCACGTAAAGCATCCCGGCGCGCAGGTTCAAGGTGAAATCATCCGGCTGGGCGGCAGCTTGCGTGTAAATGTCTTCCTTCTTCATCTCCGCCAGCGCCTTGTTTTTCCAACCTGATTCGAGCGCTTTGACGTATTTGCCCGCCTTGCTTTCGATATACGCCGCAAAAGCTTTGTCGAAATCCTCTTCGCTTAGTTTCAACGTCTCGCGCAGAATTTCAGGCGTGCGGTGTTTTTCTTTGTAGCCGCGCAGCATCGCCAGGATTGTATCGAAGCCATATTTGTCGTTGATGAACTGGCAAATCTGAGAGGCTTCAAAATACGCCAGCGTAATATCGTCTGGGCGTTTGGGCCGCATGAATCCGCCATCCAAATCGGCAATCTTGAACCAGCGTCCGTCAGCAAGGGCTTTCAGGTGCGAGGGATTCCAATCGTCGCCCCAGCCGGGCCGCGCGTTGTGTTCTTCAAAGACCGACAAGCCTTCCGAAAACCAGCGCGGGATCAAGTGATCGGTAATCTGCAACGTGACCACGTGCGTGTATTCGTGCCAGAGGGTGCTGCCCCAATTGAACTGGCCGCCGGGCCGTGACGACGGGGAATCCTGCACGATCAATTGACCGAAACAAACACCCAGCGCGCCACCCAAGCCTGGCAGGCCCAGCGTGCGCACGGCGAAGTCGTCATGATTCGGAAAGATTTCGGCGACGATGGGACTCTTGGGCGTGAATTTGTATTTCGCGGCCAGCTTTGCATGCACTTCATTCAGCAATTCGGCGGCGTAGACCTGAATGACCTCGCTCTCTTTGGCGTTGGTGCGAACGACGAATTCGCCCGCGTTGTAATCACGGAAATCGGCCATCGAATCCAGCAGATCGAGCGTGTTCTTGGCCCAGATGTTGAACGGGTCGTTTTTGAAAGCCAACTCGACTTCCTCACGACCCTCTTTCAACTGATTGCTGCGCAACAGGGCTTGGCCGAGCGCGAGATGCGACGACCACAGATTGGGCGTCAGTTCGATGGCTTTGCGCAGAAAGACGATGGATTCGTCATAACGGCGTTGAGAGGTGGCGTAATGCGCCAGCGTTTCATAAAGCTCGCCGCTGCGCGGATTGATCGCCAGCACGAATTTGACCGCCGCTTCGTAATCAGGCAAACGGTGGTTGACCCATTGCGACGCGGCGCGCAGCGCGTAGGCCTCCAACGAATTCGGATTGAGCTTCAGCACTTCGTCAATCTTCTTGGCGGCGTCAGCGTGGCGCTCGGCATCCAGATCAGAGCTGGCCTGGATGAGTTTGGCTTCGTAAAGATTGGGATTGATCGAGAGCGCCTTGGCCAGCGCCTGTTGCAGCGGCTCGCCCCCGTCGAGTTGCCGGTTGCGGGCGATGGCCAGATGCAGGCGCGCGCTGTTGGCGTTGATTTCGAGCGCGTCTTTGAAAAAGTCCGCCGCCTCGGCGTAGTTGTATTTCGCCGTGAACAATTCGCCGCCGCCGATGTGCGCGTCAATATATTTCCCGTCCGCCGCGATGGCGTCGAGATACATATCTTTCGCTTCCTGGTACTTTTCCAGATAGGCCAGCGCTGCCGCGATGCTGGTCAGCGCCGGTGCCTCGTCAACGTCGTTGTCTTCATAAAATTTGATGATGGACTGAAAGGCGAATTGCGATTCTTCCTCTTTGCCGGTCATGCGCAGCAATTCGCCGCGCCGCAAATCGGCGCGCAACTTACGCTCGAATTGCGGTTTGAGCGCGTCGAGCGCTGCCTCTTTGTCGCCCGCTTTCTTGATGGCCTCGTCAATCTGCTGGCTGACGCGCTCGAAATCCTTCAAGGCTTCAGCGTAACGGCCCGTCAGCGCCTCGACTTCGGCCAACGCCAACCGGGCGACGGCATTATTGGCTTTGCCGGTCAGATACTTTTTCGCGGTGGTTTCGACTTCGGTGTACTTGCCGGTTTCCAGGTAGGTGCGCAATAAGCCTTGCTGGGCGCGTTCGTCATCAGCTTTGGCGGTCAGTAATTGATTGAATTGCGTGACGGCGGTTTCATATTTGCCTTGCTGGAGCGCTTCTTCCGCTGTCTCGATGGTGATTTCCTGGGCGGCGACACAGGCGCAGGCTGTGATGAAACAAGCTAGGAGCAGCGCGACGAATAGTGAGGTAAAGCGCAACTCGTGTATTTGCCCGAGCACCCTGAAAGAGCGAGATTTAATAGCCGGGGGCCACGCTCCCGTAACCATCGCGCGATTTGCTTGGCCCTGAAAGGGCTGCACTGGGGTTTCAGATGTGGCCCCTTCAGGGCCAAAAACATTCTTGAACTGCGCACTGGGGGCGTTGCCCCCGGCTCTTGAATCTCGCCCTTTCAGGGCTGCAAACGTGCGCACTATTTGTCTTGCTAGCTTGAATGTCATCTTGCTCCAGCTCAGTTCGTTTTCTGCTTGGCGCGAATGCCTTGTCCGATGCGGGCCAGTTCGACCAACGATTTTTCCAGCTCGTTGTAATAATCGTCTTCGTTTAATTGCGCCTTGCGCGCCTTAATGCGTTCGATGTCGCCTTCCAGCCGCATTCTATCTTCGAATAATTTTGCCAGCACGGGGTCGCCGCCGGATTGTTGCTGGGGCAGGGAATCAAAATACGTCACGCGCGCCAGTCCGCCATCGCCCGCTTCGGCCTGTTGATGGCCAGCGCCATCGCCGTTGTCGTCAAGCAAAGCATGTTCCGTCGCCAGATTGCCTTTGCCCTCAAACTGCTTGGCGACCAGCTTAGTGGCGTAATCGAAGGCCTCCATGACAGAGACGCGCCCGCTTTTGTCGGCGTCGGCTTCAGGGTTCCCCAGAGCGTTGATGAAAAACTCCGGAAAGCGCGTCGCATTCTGTTCCATCCCGCTGCGCGTGGCCGTGATGACGATGCGATGGCCGCCCGTCAGGCTGCCGGAAAGCGGTTTGATAAACTCGCCGCTGGCGCTGGCCATGTTCACGACGACGACATTGCGCGCGGGCAGCGCATTGATCAGTTGCGCATATTCGTTGGTGCCTAAATCAGGGCCAACCAGATTGAACTTGGCGATTTTGCTGTTCGGGTCATAGGTGCCGTGTCCGATGAAAAAGACGAAGAGTTGCTGTTCGGGTTTCAATGTATTGCGCAACATCACAAAGGTCTGACGCACGACTTCGGCGCTGGCGCGCAACTCTTTGGCCGCTTCCACTGGCTTTTCGGTCAGAATGAAGGTGTGCTCTTCGGCAAAGCCCAACTTGTCCAGCAAGGCCGCGCGCAGCTTGGTTGTCCATTCGGCAAATTTTTTGCTGTACTGCTCTTCGCCACTGATGCCGCTGATGACGACCGCGTACTTGTTTTGATCGGGGGGCAACCGTGGCGCGGGTTTGGTTTCGGCGGGCATTTGCGCGGGGTTTTGCACTGGCACGCGCGCGCCGGGGTCTTGGGCGCAAGCCAGCGTGGCGAATGAACAGAGCCAGAAGGTTGTGGAAAGTAAGCAGCGCATTGAGCGGATAGAGCGTGTTAATGGTTTCATTCGTCAACTAATTGCTACGGGTTTTGAGCCACGTTTCAAAGGCTTCCAGTGCGTAGTCTTGTCCGGCGGTCTTACTCTGTTCCAGGAACGCCGCGAGTTCGGTTGCTTGCACCCGTGGAAAAGTCGGGCTACTGACGCGTTGCTGATATTGCCCCGCAACCAGTTCGTAGATTTCCAAAGCCGGGTCGTCGTAACGCCAAAACTCCGGCACGCCGAAGCGCGCGTAAGTCGTAATTTTGCTGTGCGAGTGACTGGTTAGATCAACCTCAATCACCAAATCCGGCGGCGGATCAACGCCCAGCTCGATTCGTTCTTTGCCGATTACCCTGGTCACGTCGCGCAAGTAGTAGCAGGAATCCGGCTCGGCGCTCAGACCCAGGTCCGGGCGTTTGAAAGTTGTCGAGCCAGCCGCGAGCGCCCGCAGTCCGTGGGCTTTGGCGAGGATACGCACCATTGCGGTCAGTGTCTCTTTATCGGTTTCGTGGCGATGGAGCGGCGCCATAACTTCCAAATCCCCTTCCGTGTAGGCTGTGCGTAACCCACGGTTATTGCCGAGTTCATCCAGCAAGGCTTCGTAAGCTTCCCAACTGACGTGCTGAAACATCTGACGCTGCCCAGGCTCAAGCTGGTGAATCCGGGTGAGCATTTCCATGACAGGGGCCGTCGCTGCTGCTGTCTTCATCGTTCCTCCTTCGTTTCTTTACGCCAGTCCTTTACGCTTGCGCAGAAACCATTCGCCACTCGCCAACCCAATCAACAGCAAAAAGTTGATCGGCATATCCCACAAATCTTTGCTCAAGCGTTCCGAATTCTTGCCCTCCAGTTGGGTGATCTCTTCGAGCAGTTCGTTGGCGCGGGCGAGCGGGTAATACTTGCCGCCGGTTTCCGCCGCGATGCGTTTGAGCAGTTCGACGTTTTGCGCCGCGTCGTTGAATTCGCGCGTGCGGTCGGTGACCAGAAAACTGGATTCCGCCACGCCCAAAGTTGCGCCACCGCGTTTGGCCGTGAGTTCCAGTTTGTAAACGCCTTTCTCATCGGGCGTGAACTCGCTGCGGTATTCGCTGGCTTGCTCGGTAAAGTTGATTTTCAAGGGCACGTCAACGCTCGCGCCGGAGGGTTTGGTGATGTGCGCGTTGACGACGGCGTCTTTCACCGTTTCCCATTTCTTGTCGTTGATCTCGCCGCGCAAATTGACGACATCGCCCTGCGCATAGACATCGCGTTCGGCGGCCACCTCGAATTGATTCGGTGTGGTGCTAACGACATAACGCAGCAGTTGCCGCCAGAAAGTTTCGTGCGCGTTGCTTTGCGAAGGCATTTCCATGCGCCAGCGCCAGGTGTCGTTGGCCGTGAAGGCCAGTGTGCGCCCGCGCCCATAGCGCTCTTCGGCCAGCAACGGAATTGCGCGGGTTTTATCCTGCGTGCTGCGCGCTTCCAGAATCAGCGTGGCGCCGGGTTTGAGGGTGGTCAGCATTTCGAGGACGGTAATCGCGGGCAGTTCATCCCAGGCCTTCGCGCTCAAATTGCGATCTTCGGCCAGCCGCGTGACGGCGTGCGTGCGGCCACGCGGCGTGAGCGCGGCTTTGAAATTGGAAACGGCCTCGACTTCCGGCTCTTCGGGGCGGTCGTTCAATACCAACGGCAGCAAATCAGCAATCGGTGTGTTGGCGTATTTGCCCGCATCAAACGAATGCCGTCCACCCAGGGCGAGGAAGCCGCCGCCACGCCGCGCCACAAATTGCTCGATCCATTTCAATTGGTCGTAGGTGAAAAAATTGGCCTCGAGAGTGCCGAGCACCAGACCCTGATAGCTGAACAACTCTTCATCGCTCAGCGGAAAACCCTTTTCCAATTCCGTCCCGCTCTCGACGCCCTGGCGATAAAACTTGCCATCGGCGGAGCGCAGGGAAGAGACGAGCACCAGATTCTTCTCGTTTTTCGCAAACGCCTTGCGCATGAAGCCATATTCCCAACGCGGCTCGCCTTCGATGTGCAAAATCTTGGGGTGATCGTTGGTGACTTGGATCAGGGCTTCTTGCGTGTTGTTTTCGAGCGTTGTTTCGGCGTCGAGCGGTTTGACTTCAAACATATAGCGATGCGTGCCGGGCGAGGTCGGCGTGTATTCGACCGTGACCGTTTGCGCTTCATTGGCCTTGATGTCGAAGTTTTCGGTCTTGACGGCCTTGCCATCTTCGCTGACGGCCAGCGCGACTTTCGTCGGGCCGTAACCGCTCAAGCGGATCAGGGCTTCGGCAATCACCGCCGAACCGGCCAACACGCGGCGTGGTGCGGTGACGCGCACCAATTCAGCATCTTTGAAGCGTTCTGTGCTGCCGACGCCCACGGTGAACACGGGCAGGTTGCGGGCTTTCAAATCGCGCAGTTGCGCCGCCAAATCGCGCGGCGTATTCGCCCCGCCATCCGTCAACAGCACCAAGGCCGACAGCGGTGTACCGGTCGCATCCTTGACGACTTCCTGCATCGCGTTGGCGAGGTCGGTCGCCGTGCCTTCGGCTTTGAGTTCGTCGAGACTCTTGAGTTTGGTGGCCGTCGTGGCAAAGCTGTATTGGCTGACTTTGAATTTATCGTCGAGACCTTTCGAGAATTTGCTGTCAGGTTTGAGCAGGTCTTTGGCTGCGTCTAAACGAGTGCGGCCATTTTCATCCTTCAAAGTCATGCTGCGCGAATCATCCGCTAGCACGGCCACGGCGGTGCTTTTTGGAATCACGGATGGTATGACGACCACGGGCCGCATCAGGATGATCGCCAGCAAGGCCACCAACGCTGTGCGCAAGGCGATCAACGCGGTGCGGTTCAGCGCGCTGATGCGGTAACTGGGGCGCACATAGACGAAGTAAATCAACGCACCCAAGGCCAAAGCCAAGAGCAGCAACACCCACCAGGCGGGACGATTGGCAAACCCGAGTTGGCCTTTGGCAAACGTAGACCAACGGTATTTGAAGAAGAGTTGTAAGAGCGTATCCATAACTTAAAGCTGCTCCAGATCATTTTGCGGGCCATCCTGTGTTTCTTCTAGCGGGTGAGTCAGTGGCATTATAAACAACCGGGACAGGATGTAAAAAAGCATTGCGCGCAACTGAAGACGTGTTGCAAGCTGCGCCAGTTTCGCAACTTACACATTCAACAGATTTTGAGAGAGAACCAAGCAATGAGGACTGCTGCCAGCACTAAAGATGCCTTGCCGTTTCCGCGCTGGTTTCGGTTAACCGGCCTTGTGCCCTTGGTTTTTTTCCTGGTGCGCTTGGTGGATTACGTCAAATGGGATACGCCTTCGCACCTCTGGTGGAGTTGTCACGTGGCAAATCTGACACTGGCGATTGGTATGCTGGCGGGGAATTCGTTGCTGATGCGGCTGGCGTCCTTGTGGTTGATCTTGGGCTTGCCGCCCTGGGTCTTGGATATGTGGGCGACGCGCCTTGTCTGGCCCGTCTCGTTGCTCACGCATTTGGGCGGCGCGCTGTTTGCGCTGTGGGTGATTGCCAAGGTGCGGATGGCGCGGGGCGTGTGGTGGTGGGCGTTGCTTTGGTTTCTGGCCTTGCAAGGAGTGTCGCGCTTTGTCACGCCGCCAGCAACAAACGTGAATGCTGCCTTTCACGGCTACGGCGCGTCGCAATATTGGTTCAACGGCTACTGGCAATACTGGCTGGCGAATACGGCGGGGGCGGCGCTGTTGTTGTGGTTGTTGGAATGGGGGCTGGCGCGGCTGTTCCCAGTGGTGAATGCGGCCAACGAGTAACCAGATTTACCTCTCGGAAGCCGCAAGGATTTCAATACGCTGGTTGCCAGCGCAATGCTTCGGCCAATTCGCGCTGGTTGTGTTGTGCGGTGTCAGATGCCGTGCGGCATTAAGTCATTGCACGGGCAGGCATACAATCGCTTCCATTATGAACACACAGGTCGTACTCAATTTACCGGAAGACACATACCGGCGCGGCACAATTCGCGGCTTACGCCCGGCGTGATCTGACTGAGGTGATTGCCGCAACTCTTACTACAGCGTTGCCTTCGTTGGAGGCCATCAATCAACTCAACGGCATTGCCAAATTACCGGATCGGGAAGTGCTGGCGTTGACGAAACTGCGTATGGAACCGCAGGCGGATCGCCGTTTGAGCGCCTTGCTCGACCGGCAACAAGCCGGGGAACTGAATGACTGCGAGAGCGCAGAATTGGCGGCGCTGATGCGCATTTACGAAATCAGCCTGCTGAGCCAGTCGCAAGCCTTGGCCGAAGCCGTTGAACGCAAGTTGATCCCACCTTTGGAGCCATGAGCAGCAAAATCCCGCAGGACGTCAAAGCGCGCGTTTGTGCTTCAGCCCAACATCGTTGCGGTTACTGCCTGGCCCAGCAACGTTACACACTGCTCGTCCTGGAAATCGAACATATCATTGCCAAAGCCAAAGGCGGCACGGAGGCTGAAGGGAATCTCTGGCTGGCCTGTCGTTTGTGCAATAACGCCAAAGGCATCTAAACGCACGCCCACGATCCGCTCACCAATAGGCGCGTCAAACTGTTTAACCCACGCACACAGCGTTGGAGCCGTCATTTCAACTGGAGCGAAGATGGAGTTGAGATCATTGGCCGGACGGCAAGCGGACGCGCCACCGTCGTAGCGTTGACCCTCAATAACGAAATCGCCTTGGTGGTGCGGCGGAACTGGGTGCGAGCCGGCTGGCATCCACCCGCAATGTAATTTCCGCCTCACTCTTCCAGCAGCTTCCCCGCGAACAGCGGCTGTCTCTGGGTACGCATCGCTTCCAGCGTGCGGTCTCGGCAGCAGACAGATGGATGCTGAAAGCGAACCCTCCGGCATCCATCTGTCTGCTGCTGAGACCGCACGCTGGAAGCGATGCGTGGCTTTGCACAAACCGTCCTGAAAAAGGCGGGCGATTTGTGCAAATGAAATTTCTGCACAAACCGCTGACTCGTATCACAATGCAAAACAAAAGGGCAAAGCCAACCGATTTGTGCAATTCCAATTCGATTTATGCCGGTTTGTGCAAAGCCGCGATGCGTACCCAGGGTTCACTCTTCCAGCAGCTTCCCCGCGAACAGCTTCTGCCCGCCCAGCGACGTGTGGAACGCATAAATCGTCAGCGCCAGAATTGCGCCAACAACTACCATCGCTGAGCTTGTGTACCACGCGGAGAAATGCAGTGTGATGGGGAAAGACAGTAGGCCGCTGATAACCAGATAACAAGCAAAAGCAACATAACCAAAGCGCAGCATAATGCTGACCATCAGGAGGTAGCTTAATCCAGCCAAAAGTGCGGACCTCAACGGGCTGTCTGAATTCGAAGATCCCAACCAGCAACCAAACGCGACAAAAATTGCCGCAGCCAACCATTCTCGGCGTGTGATGATGCGCAACAAAAACAGGAATAACAGAATGAACAATGCCAACAGCAGCATTGAACTCAGGTTGTTCATAAAACTTGAGGCAAGCAGGAAGCGTAAACCTGACCAGGAAGAACGCTCGGAATTTTCAGGTATGACTGCCTGCCGAAGATTGGCGAGCCGTTCAAGCAGCCAGAGTGTCTGCGTCACAATGCCGAAAAGAATGCCAATGAGCAGATCGCGGCTCACCAATGGATCACGCAGGCTACCGCTCAATAACCGGCTCCACGAAACCAGCACCACCGGCCAATGCCGCCGCACGTAAGGTTCCAGCGCGATATAAAGCAACCAACTCAGGCTCGCCCAGAGGAGCGAACGGCTAACCCCCTGAAAGAAGAACCCATACAATTCACCTAAATGGGGCGCATGACTTGCAGCAAAAAGCCAGGTAAGCAACTGGACGGAGAAAATAAAAGCCGCCAGCCGGAACGCCCCGCGACGATCCCCGCGCCCCTGACGAACATTGTAGCGAACGAGCAGCAAGGCTCCGAATAGGACGAGTAGCAAGATGACGGGAACAACGATATTGCTGATGTGTGTTTGAGGCGTCTGAATCCCTTGGGGTTTAGTCCAGGGCCAGATCAGATGAAAATAAACCGGTTTGCCACGATAAGCAGCAGCTTCTATGCGTAGCGGAATTTCCGGTTGAGCCGGATGAACTCCTGCCCAGGCGGCTCGCACATCACAAGCCGCCAGAGGCGTCCATTCCGGCTCGGTTGACGCAAAAGTTGTTGCATCAAGCCCAGCGGCAGCGAACAACGGCTTCCAATCAGGCGGCGGCGCTATGGCATGAGTTTGATCCAGTTGTGGCGGCACAGCTTCGAATCGGCTCAAGCGTCCTTGCAGATCCAGCCAAACGCTCACCATGCCCGGAAAGTCCCGCGGCGGATCGTAAGCAGTAATCCACCCGTCATCCCACGATTGAAGGTACTGCGGACTTTGACGATACCAATAGACGATTACTGACCGCCCTTTTGTGACTTGATCTAATTGCTTTTCCGCCGGGATATTCCGATTAACGTATGACAAATAATCGAAGTCCTGACCGAACCCAAAAGCGCTATCAGCCGGGCGCTCTGTATATCCAACCTGTCGCGTCAAATCACGTGCTTTGTGCGTTAGGTCATCAGGTGAATTTTGGCGCGAAAGCGAGAGCGTGGGAGACGCTTTATCACGCAAAAAAGCATTGACGACTAAGCCAACGATGATCGCCAGCATACACGCCACCGCATACATTGGCTTCATCCCCATCTTTGATCCCGCCGCCGCGACCATCTCCGGCGATGGCGTTTCGCCCAACGCCAGCGCCGCCGCCAGCGGATCACCACCCGGCAACGCATCAGCAACTTGGTTGGCCGACGCCAACCGTTTCGACGGGTCTTTCTCCAAACACCGCAAGATCACGCGCTCGACCAGCGGATCAATGTCCTTCACCCAGGACGACGGATTGGTCGGCGCACTGCTCTCGTGCATCTTCTGCAATTCAGCCAGCGAACCCGCTTCAAACACGCGCTTGCCCGTGAAGATTTCGTAGAGCACCAGGCCCAGCGCGTAGATGTCGCTCTTCGTCGTCACCTCTTTGCCCGCGAACTGTTCGGGCGACATATAGGCAGGCGTGCCCGCCATCACTTCGCTGCCTTTGATCTGTTCGGCGAATCCGGCCAGGCCGAAGTCGGTGATGCGGACGCGGCCTTTGCCATCCAGCATCACGTTCGCCGGTTTTAAATCGCGGTGCAGCACGCCCGCTTCGTGCGCGGCGGCAAGTCCGGCGCAGAGTTGATTCGCAATCTCGACGGCTTTGTCCGAGGGCAAGCGACCGATGCGGCGCAGCAACGACGACAGGTCTTCGCCATCCACATATTCCATTGAGAGAAAATGTAGATTGCCCGAAGAAGTCGTCACGTCGCCGATGTCGTGGACGCGGCAGACGTTCGGATGCGTGACGCGGTGCGCCATCGAGACTTCGCTGTGAAAGCGCGCGAGCATCGTTTTGTCGTTTGAAAGCTTTTCGGTCAGGAACTTGAGCGCGACCGGGTGGCCGAGTTTCAGATCGTCGGCGCGATAGACTTCGCCCATCCCGCCGCGTCCGAGCAAGCCGATGATGCGGTAGCGTTTGTTGAGCGTCGTGCCGGGTGTGAAGCGGGTCTTCTCGCTCGGCTCATTCGCCAGCAATCCGGCAGCCTGTTGAATCGCGCCGCCGATCAAATCGCCCGCCGCTGCCTGGTAAACCAGCAGCGATTCGACTTCGTGGCGCAGCCCGGCGTCGGCGCCGCAGGCTTTAGCCAGAAAGGCGGCACGTGCGGCTGGTTCAAGTTCCAACGCCGATTGAAAGACTTGCTCAACCTGCTGCCAGCGGTCAGGCGACAATGGCATTTGCGAATTCAGCACGAGGTCAACTGCTGGAGCATGCGCCAAGCGCCGCGTGGCGTCTTCGTGAAACGAAAGCAGTGCTTCCGCGCCCAGACGCAATGGCAAATCATCGGCGCAGGATTGCTGCAACACAGCCGAGCGTGTAGCGGCATCGGCGGCGATGGCGGAGTTGACGAGGTCTTTGATCTGCTGCCAACGTTCTGGAGTCATAGTGGTTCCTCCTGGATTAAAGTAAAACTGCCTACCGCCCACTGCCTACCGCCTCTGTATCTGCCGCCCCAGCCACGCCTCCGCCATCCGCATATCGCGCCGCAGCGTGGCGACGGAAAGGCCGGTGACTTCGGCAATCTCGTCCATGCTCAAGCCGCCAAAGTAGCGCAATTCGATGATGCGGCTTTTGCGTTCGTCGAGTTTTGCTAAGTCACGCAAGGCGTCGTCAAGCGCGATAACGTTGGGTGCGGGCACGGCGATGGCTTCAGCCAAAGGCAAAGCCGCCGCGCCCGCGCCGCGTTTGGCTGCCGCGTGGGCGCGCGCGTGGTCTACCAGAATCTGGCGCATGAGGCGCGCGGCGATGCCTATGAAATGCGCGCGGCTCTGCCAGTCCACTTGTGCCACTTGCTGTTGATTGATCAGTTGCAAGTAGGCTTCGTTGACCAGCGCGGTGGCTTGCAAGGTGTGATCGGCGCGCTCGCGGCCCACATAGCGCGCAGCCAGACGGCGCAATTCGTCATAAACCAGCGGCGTGAGCTGTTCCAAAGCTCCGGCCGCGCCATTGCGCCAGGCCAGCAGCAGTTGTGTTACGTCGTGCGTCGAGGCAGGTGTCATCCTCTCTCCTAGCGGGTCTTCCGGCAGGCTTTCAGTTGACGAATGAAGCGCCGGAGAGTTTTGCCATTTCGCGCGCACCGCGTCAATCAATTGACTGACACACGTTTGGGTTTGTTGTAAGCGGCCTGTCAGCAGCGGCATAACACGTTCTCATTCAACCAATGCGGATTTCAGAGCGGCAATCGCTCACGCCGGAAAGAAAAAAAAGCGCGGGCGGTTGAATCAGCTTCAACCCCCGCGCCTGGTGTATTCGTTGGCAGTAATGACTGGTTTGGTGAAAGTCTCAGCCGCCGTAGCGTTTGAACAACAGCGCCGCATTCGTGCCGCCAAAGCCGAAGCTGTTGGACAGCGCGTATTCCAGCTTGGTCTGCCGCGCCACATTGGGCACGCAATCCAAATCGCAATCGGGATCGGGCGTTTCGTAATTGATCGTCGGTGGAATGATTTGATGGTAAACCGACAACGCCGTGATGCCCGCTTCCAAGCCGCCCGCGCCGCCCAGCAGGTGGCCGGTCATGGACTTGGTCGAACTGATCGCCAGCTTGTAAGCGTGCTCGCCAAAGGCGGCCTTGATGGCGTCAGTTTCGTTCTTGTCGCCGAGTGGCGTCGAGGTGCCGTGGACGTTGATGTAATCCACCTGATTCATTTCGATGCTGCCGTCCTTGATGGTGCGCAGCATGACGCGGCGCGGGCCATCTACGTTGGGCGCGGTCATGTGGTAGGCGTCGCCGGTCATGCCGTAACCGACGATCTCGGCATAAATCTTCGCGCCACGCGCCTGGGCGTGTTCCAGTTCTTCGAGCATGAGAATGCCCGCGCCTTCGCCGATGACGAAACCATCGCGGTCTTTGTCAAACGGACGCGAGGCGCGCGCGGGGTCGTCATTGCGTGTCGAGAGCGCCTGCAAACGGGCAAAGCCGCCCACCGACATAGGCGTGATGGCGCCTTCGCTGCCGCCGCAGATCATCGCCAGGGCGTCGCCGCGTTGAATGATTTTGAAACTGTCGCCAATGGCGTGTGCGCCCGTGCTGCACGCCGTCGCCGTCGCCGAATTCGGCCCCTTCGCACCCGTCATAATCGAGACATGGCCGGAAGCCAGGTTCACAATCGAAGCCGGAATGAAGAAGGGCGAAATGCGGCTCGGCCCACCTTCCATCATCTTGGTGTGTTCGCGCTCGAAGACGCCAAAGCCGCCGATGCCGCTGCCGATGTAAACGCCGACTTCCTCGGCCAGGTCGCCCGCGATTTGCAAGCCCGAATCACGCAACGCTTCCATGGCCCCGGCCACCGCGTAGTAGATGAAGTTATCCATCTTCTTCAGTTCTTTTTTCTCGATGAACTTGGCGGGGTCGAAGCCTTTGGCTTCGGCGGCGAATTTGACCGTGTGCTGGCTGGTGTCGAACTTCGTGATGTAATCCACGCCGCTGCGCCCGGCCAGCAGGCCCGCCCAAGTTTCTTCAGTTGTGTTACCGAGCGGGCTGACCATACCGATGCCGGTGACGACCACGCGCCGCTTGGGAATGAAGTTGCTCACAAGCACTCCTTGAAATCAAAAGGCAAAAACCAAAAATCAAAAAGGCTGGGCCCGCATTATGGGCGGCCCGCTGGAACTGGCGAATATTTGCCCGTTGATTTTTGCCTTTTGCCTTTTGCCTTGCTCACGCGGTGCGCGCCTATTTCTTGTGCGCTTCGATGTAATCAAAGGCATCGCGCACGCTTTGAATCTTTTCGGCTTCCTCGTCGGGAATCTCGATGCCGAATTCTTCTTCAAACCGCATTACGAGTTCAACCGTATCGAGCGAATCGGCGCCGAGATCGTCTATGAAGCGGGCGTTGTCGGTGACCTCTTCCCGGTCTACACCGAGTTCTTCGGCAATAATGTCTTTAACCTTATCCGCAATTGAATCTGCCATGAGTTCCTCCACTGAGAAGTCTAGTTATTGATTTAGTTTGCTTAGTGCGCCACGCCCTTTGCTTTGGTCTTGCTGAAACGGGAACCGCTGCCAAACGCGCGTGCCGCCCTGTATTCACATATACATTCCGCCATTGACGTTGATCACCTGACCGGTGATATAGCCTGCCTCATCGGAGGCCAGGAACGCAACCGCATGTGCGACGTCCAGGTCAGTCCCCGGACGTTTGAGTGGAATCTGTTCGAGCAGCGCCGTGCGTGCCGCTTCATTGAGCACCGCTGTCATCGGCGTTTCGATAAAGCCAGGCGCGACCGCATTGACCGTGATGTTGCGCGAGGCATATTCGCGCGCCACGGCTTTGGTGAAACCGATCAAGCCGGCTTTGGCCGAAATGTAATTGACCTGGCCGGCGTTACCGGCTTGGGCGACCACCGAGGTCAGATTGATGATGCGGCCCTTGCGCGCCTTGGTCATCATCGGCAGCACTTGTTGCGTGGCCAGAAAAACGCCCGTCAGATTGGTTTGAATGACCGTCTCCCAATCTTCGCGTTTCATACGCAGCAGCAAGCCGTCGCGCGTAATCGCCGCGTTGTTGACCAGAATGTTAATCGGGCCTAGCTCTTTCGCCACCCGCTCAATCGCGGCTTTGATTTCTTCAGCATTGCCAAGATCGCCGCGTACAGCCAGCGCCCGGCGACCTTTCGCGCGAATCTCCTCGGCGACGGCTTCGCATTTATCGAGCGAGCGCGCCAGCACCGCGACATCCGCGCCGCAGTCGGCCAGCACGAGTGCCGTAGCGCGGCCAATGCCTTGCGAGCCGCCGGTGACGAGAGCAATTTGTCCGTTGAGATTGAGCATCGTGAATTTGAGTTGCGAGATTCTTGGTTATGCACGCCCCTACTGTCAACGCAGTCAAGCCGCGTTCGTCGTCAAGCGCTACTCCTTTGACTCAAGGCCTCTGTGGTTGCTTGCAGGCTTCCCGCATTTTCCATATTGAGCAGCGTGACTTCTTTGCCCAACTCTTTGGCGATGGCCTTGACCAAACCGGACAGCACCTTGCCGGGGCCAACTTCAACAAACGTGCTGACGCCCTGTTCCAGCAGCAAGTTGATGCTGTCCGTCCAGCGCACGGCTGCTGAAATCTGGCGCACCAACGCCGCGCGTGCTTGCGCTCCGTCAGTGGTGAGCGCTGCGTCTACATTATTGACGAGAGGGAATTGCAACGGGTTGAACGTCGTGGCCGCCAGGAGCGGTTGCATTTGCTTCTGCGCCGGCAGCATCAATGCGCAATGAAACGGCGCACTGACTTTCAGCAGCATTGCGCGGCGCGCGCCACGGGCTTTGCACTCTTCGATGGCGCGCTCGACAGCGGCGGTTTCGCCCGCGATGACGATCTGCGTGGGCGTGTTGAAATTGGCGGGCGCGCAGATTTGCCCTTGGGCCGCCGCCGCACAAGCTTCCGTGACGTTGACAGCGTCAATGCCCAGGATGGCGGCCATTGCCCCGACGCCCACAGGAACAGCGGCCTGCATAAATTCGCCACGCTGCCGCACCAGTTTGACGGCTGCGCTGAGCGGCAATGCCCCAGCCGCCACCAAAGCCGAATACTCGCCCAAGCTCTGTCCAGCCACGAAATCAGGCTTGAATCCTTTTTCAGCTAATGCCCGAAAGGCAGCTATTGAAGCGGTCAGAATGGCGGGTTGCGTATTGGCCGTGAGTTGCAGGTCGGCGTCAGGCCCCTCGAAACAGAGGTTGCTGAGCGCCCAGCCCAACGCCTCATCGGCCTCCTCAAAAACTGCTTTGGCAACCGGGAAAGTGTTGGCCAATTCGCGCCCCATGCCTGCGTGCTGTGAGCCTTGGCCGGGAAAGATGAAAGCTAGTTTGCTCATGCGTAAATGGGTTGCGGTCGGTACGTTGGTCAAGGATTGACGACCGCAGCCTTGCTTAGTTCTGCTTCGATACTCTCGTTGAGTTTGCCTTTGTAAAACTCTTTGGCAATGCGGATGGCGTTGCGAATCGCTTTGGGTGACGAACTGCCGTGACAGATGACGGTCAATTGTTTGGCGCCCAACAACGGCGCGCCACCCAGCTCGGAATAATCCAGGCGCTTCTTGACGTTTTGAAAGGCAGTGCGCGCCAGCAGTGCGCCGGCCTGCGTCAGATAGGTTTGGCCCAATTCGCCGCGTAACAAATTCATGATCGCCGCGACCAGGCCCTCGCTGGTTTTCAGGATGACGTTGCCGGTGAAACCGTCACAGACAATCACGTCCACCTCGCCCGTGAAAATATCGCGCCCCTCGACGTTGCCGACGAAATTGATCGGCGCGGCGCGCAATAAGCGCAGCGTTTCTTTGGTCAGGTCGTTGCCCTTGATTTCTTCTTCGCCGATGCTCATCAACCCGACTTTCGGATTGTGGGCGCCCAGAATGTTGCGTGAGTAAACCGCGCCCATCACAGCGAACTGTTTCAAATGTTCGGGCTTGCATTCGGCGTTGGCCCCTACGTCCAGCAGCACTGTGCCGCGCCCTTTCATCGTCGGGAAAATTCCCGCCAGGGCCGGGCGATCTACAGAGGGTAAGGTGCCCAGCACCAGCTTCGCCGTCATCATCACCGCGCCGGTGTTGCCTGCGCTGACCAGGCCGTGCGCTTTGCCTTCGCGCACCAATCGGGCGGCCACGCGGATCGAAGAATCGCGTTTGCGGCGCACCGCGTGGGCTACCGAATCTTCCATCGTGATGACTTCGCTCGCGTGAACGATTTCGATGTGCAGGCGGTGCTGGCGCGGGTTCTCGTAGCCTTGCCGCGCCAGTTCGGCGCGCAGCACGTCCTCTTGTCCGACCAGCAAAATGCGGACGCGCAAATCGTGCGCCGCCTGAATTGCGCCTTCGATTTCGATGGCGGGTGCGTTGTCTCCGCCCATTGCATCAACGGCGATGGTAGTCAGCATGCGAGAGAAGTCGTGACTGTCCGGCAGACAAGGAAAAAGGATGAAACCTGCGTCTCATCCTTTTTGGTAGGGTGCTGCAGCGTAAGCTAGACCGCCTCTTTGGCGATGACTTGGCGTCCATCGTAATAACCGCATTTGGCGCAAACGCGATGCGGTAACTTGGGCGCTTGACAGTTCGAACAGGCGGACGAGCCTACCGCCGTCAGGGCGTCATGCGTGCGGCGCTTGCGGCCGCGTGATTTCGAGTGGCGTCGTTTCGGATTTGGCATGGTCGTATCTCCAAAAAATAGTCGTTATTAGTTCAGTCTTGCTGTTTATTCTGGCGGTTCGAGTTGCGCTTTCAACTCAGCCAGTTCTTGCCAGCGTGGATCAACCAACGGCTGGCAATTGCAAGCATCAGTATTCAAATCGGCCCCACACTGGGCACAAATCCCGCGGCAGTCTGCCTGGCAGAGCACGCGCACCGGCAGCGCCAATTCAAGCTGTTCGCGGATCACCTGATCCACATCCAGTTCGTCGTTCTCGTAAAAAGAGAACTCCAGATCACGTTCGTGTAATTCGGTCTCGCCCTTCGCCACGCGCTCTGCTTCCAGCGGGATAAAGACGAGGTTGACAGCCTGGTCAATCGTGACGGCAACATCGGTCAAACAACGGTCGCAGGGAACACTCAGCGCCGCTTTTAACGCGCCCTCAAGTTTGACATCCATTCCCGAACGCTTGAGGCGTCCAGCGATCCAGGGCGATTCAGTCAACGCAAACTCGTGCGCGCTCACATCGAGTTCACCGGTTTGATATTGCTGTTCGAAGCGCGTTCCTTCGACAGGCAAGTGCGCCAGCGAGATTTTCATAGCGATACCTGCGGTGACAAAAGGCTGTCATTATAGGTTTGGTCAAAGCTTTGTCAACCGAGGCCAAAAGCTGACCGATGCCTTTGTGTGGCAGAACAATTGATGTACACTGCGCGCTTCTTTTTTCAGAGAGGAAGTCAAATTACTGACATGGGCAAAACCATTCGCGCCATTGTCGCTGGCGCTACCGGCTATTCAGGCCGCGAACTGATTCGATTGTTGTTGAATCACCCCCAGATTGAACTGGTGGGGTCTTATGCCTCACGCACGGCTGAAACACAGCCCCTCGCCGCCATTCACCCGCAATTGCTCGGCCTGACGTCCGGCGACTGCGAGCCATTTGATGAAGCGGCTGTTACACGGTTAAGACCCGATTTGATTTTTCTGGCGACACCCAACGAATTTTCCCACGAAGTTGTGCCCACCCTGCTTGAAACCGGCGCCACCATTGTGGACATCAGCGGTGCTTTTCGTCTGAAAGACGCGGCGCTTTACGCAAAATACTATGGGTTTGAGCATACGCGCCCGGATTTGCTCAAGCAGGCGGTTTACGGGCTGACCGAATTTGTGCGCGCCGAATTGAAAGGCGCGAAACTGATCGCCAATCCGGGTTGTTATGTGACTTCGGTTTTGGTGCCGCTGACTCCGCTGCTGCAAGCGGGTTTGGTTGAAACAAGCCAGCCGTTGATTTGCGATGCGAAATCCGGCGTTACAGGCGCAGGCAAGACGCCGAACGCCGGGACGCACTTTGTTGAAGTGAGCGAAAGCCTCAAGAGCTATAACTTATTCAAGCATCGCCACACGCCGGAGATCGCCCAGGGATTGGGACTTGCGAATAGCCCCGCTGCGTTGATTTTTACGCCGCATTTACTGCCGATCAATCGCGGCATCCTCTCGACGATTTACGCCAAATTGAAAGCCGGTGTGACGCGCGCCGACATTTTGCAAGCTTGGCAGCAGGCCTTTGTTGGCGCGCCATTCGTGCGCATCTTTGCTGGCGCGCAATTACCGGAAATTAAATTCGCCGCCAACACGCCCTTTTGCGACATCGGTTGCTCTGTGGATGAAGCCACCGGCCAGGCGATCATCGTTTCCGCCGAAGACAATCTGCTCAAAGGCGCGTCCAGCCAGGCTTTGCAGAACGCCAACCTCGCGCTGGGCTTGGATGAAAAGGCGGGCCTCTTATGCCTCTTATGAAGGAAGCGCTGAGCCGCGCGGTCATCAAATTGGGCGGCAGCGTGCTCGTGGACGGTAAGTTGCGCGCGCAACTGCTGGCGCAGATCGCGGAACTCAAACGCGCCGGGCAGGCGCTCGTCATCGTGCACGGCGGCGGCAAACAGATTGCCGCGCTGCTCAAACAGCTTCAGATCGAATCGCATTTCCACGACGGCCTGCGTGTGACCGATGCCGCCGCGCGTGATGCCGTGCAGATGATGCTGGCGGGTAAGATTGGCAAAGACCTGGTCGCTGAACTCGCGCAATACGGTCTGACCGCAGTCAGCCTCACCGGCGGCGATGGACTGAGTTTCTTAGCCGAAAAGACGCTAGCTGAGGACGGCAGTGATCTCGGCTTCGTCGGCAGCATCACGCGCACAAGCAACCGTCTGATAACGGCCTTGATGAATGCGGAGATGTTGCCAGTGGTGGCGTGTGTGGCGTTGGGGGCTGATGACTTTGCGTATTACAATATCAATGGCGATCAGATGGCGGCGGCGGTAGCAGGTGGTTGTCAGGCTGAAACCTTAGTTTTCGTGACTGATGTCGGAAGTGTCTCGGATAGCGCGGGGCAGCCGCTAGCTGGATTGCAGCGCGCACAGATTGTTGAATTGCTGGAAACAGGCGTGGCCAGCGGCGGCATGCGGCCCAAGCTGCGTGCCTGTTTGGAAGCGTTGGACGCGGGCGTGAACCGCATCCTGATTGTCGGCGCGGCCACTGAAAATGTCTTGCCGCGCGCCTTTGCTGGCGAGGCCGGGCTGGGCACACGCATTTCCTGAGATGAGCAAATATCTTTTTGTTTATGGCTCGCTGCGGTCTGGCTTTACGCCAACGGAAGTGCAGCCGTCATTGAATGGGATAACGCTGATTAGTCCGGCGACCGTGCGTGGCTGGCTTTACGATCTGGGCGAATATTCAGGCGTGCAGCTTGCTGAGGATGGCGGATTGGTCGTCGGTGAACTGCTCGAAATGAGCGACGCGCCAACGCAATTGCGCGTGCTTGACAGTTATGAAGGAATTGATGAGCACGACTTATCGCAATGCCTGTTCGTAAGAACAAAATGCCGCACTGCTTTGCCGGATGGGCAATCAGTTGAAGCCTGGATTTACGTTTACAACCAATCGCTGACAAATGCCCGCTTGATCGAAAGCGGCGATTACGCAGAGGTCGCAAGGCGGCCCCTGGAAACTGAAGCAATCTGAAATTTCAACTAGAGCGGAGAAATTGAGAAGCGAAATGGAAGCTGTTGCCACCGAGACTGAACCCTTAACCGAAGACCTGGTCGAAGCGCCTGCTGTAGCACCCGCCATCACGCTGGATTACATTCGTGAACTGGAAAGCCAGTATGTGATGCAGACTTACGCGCGCAACCCCGTGATGTTCGTGCGCGGCAAAAACTCGACGGTATTTGACGACAAGGGCAAACCGTATCTGGATTTCATCGCGGGCATCGGCGTCAACGTCTTGGGTTACGATCACCCGGTGGTGCGCCGCACACTCCGCGAACAGGCCAGCCTGCTGCACACCTCCAATCTTTATTACCATCCGTATCAAGGCCAACTGGCCGAACGCTTGGTCAAAGCCTCCGGCTTGGCGCGCGTCTTCTTTGCCAACACCGGCACCGAAACGACTGAAGGCGCTTTGAAACTTGCCCGCGCCTGGCAAAAGCGGCGCGGGCGTGCCGACCAATTCGAATTCGTTGCGCTGACCAATTCCTTTCACGGGCGCACCTTTGGCGCGCTTTCAATCACGGCGCAGCAGAAATACCGCGAACCGTTTGAACCGCTGGTGCCGGGCGTGCACTTCATAGACCCCAGCAACTGCGCCGACGATTTTGCCGAAGCCCGTGCCGCGATTACCGAACGCACTGCTGCCATCGTGATTGAAACCATCCAGGGCGAAAGCGGCATTTATCCGATCAGCGATGACTTCTTAAAAGTCGTGCGCGAACGTTGCGACGAAACCGGCGCGTTGCTGATTTTGGACGAAGTGCAATGCGGGTTGGGCCGCACGGGCACGACCTTCGCGTTTGAGCACACCTCGGTGACGCCGGATATTCTGACCGTCGCCAAACCGCTTGGTTTGGGCGTGCCGCTCGGTGCGTTCATCGCTTCGGAAAAAGTTGCGGATGGTTTGCAGCCGGGTGATCACGGCACGACCTTTGGCGGCGGGCCGTTGGCTTGCCGTTTGAGTTTGGAATTCCTGAAGCTGCTCGACGAAGGCAAGCTGATGCAGCGTGTGATCGAAGTCGGCAATTACTTCCGCAAGAAGCTGCGCCGTCTTCAACGCGAACTGCCTGAATACATCAAAGAGGTGCGCGGCCTGGGGCTGATGGTCGGGATGGAACTGACCTTCCCCGGCAAAAACATCGTCAGCCAAATGCTCGAACGCGGCTTTTTGATGAATTGCACGCACGATGTGACGTTGCGCTTTCTGCCGCCGTACATCATCACCAAAGCCGAGATCAAAGCCCTGGTCGAAAACCTGGCAGAGGTGATTGCTGCTGAAGGGGCCAAGGCGTTGGCCGCGAAAGGGGAGGGCTGAGCATTGAGTAACGAACTGGTCATCCGCAAAGCCCGCACGCGCGACGCAGTGCAAATTCACCATTTGATTAACGAATTTGCCCGGGAGGAAGTCATGTTGCCGCGTTCGCTCTTGAGCGTTTACGAAAATATCCGCGACTTTTATGTGGCAGCCGAGGGCGACCGCGTGCTGGGTTGTTCGGGACTGCATTTCACCTGGGGCGATATGGCGGAGGTTCGTTCCTTAGCCGTGCATCCGGATGCTGGCGGCAAAGGCATTGGGCGCGCGTTGGTCGAGTCGAACATTGCCGAGGCGCGCGAACACGATTTGATTCAGGTCTACGCCTTCACCTACGTGACGGGCTTTTTTGACAAGCTCGGCTTCCGCGTCGTGCCGCACGAAGAGATGCCGCGCAAAACCTGGATGGATTGCGTCAACTGCCCGAAGTTCAACTGCTGCGATGAAATTGCGATGGTGCTGGACTTGGTTGCCGACCGTCGGCCTGAAGCCTTTGATGTTTCGCAGGTGGGCGTGCCTATCGTGAAGATCGAGCGCCCCGCTGAATGGTTCAGGACTTACGCAGAACCATTGCCACAGAGGCACGGAGTCACAGAGGAAAGGCCTGCCTGACCGGTAAACTCTCGCTCTTGCTCTGTGTCTCGGTGCCTCTGTGGCAAATTCCCGGCTTTTGCGTAAGTCCTACGGTTATAAGACCTGACGCGCGAAAGTTGCATTCCCAAATCCGAACAGGAACTGTTTGTTAGCGAACAGGGGAAAGTCCGGCAGCATGTGTTCGCCTGATCCTAAAGCCTGTTCTCAAAGCGTTTGCCTGTGGCCAACGCGACTTTTGCACTGGCACAGAAATTGGAAAGGACAGAACGCAGACTGTTTCCGGCTGACTGTTAAGCTTGGCTGTTGCAAGGCGTTCTATGACAATGAGTAAGAAGGTAGCAGCGATTGATTTTTCGGTGACCGCGCCGCAAGGCTTTCTGGCCGGGACGACGCGCGCCGGTTTGAAAAAGGCGGGCGAAGATTTCGCCGTGATTGTGTCTGAACGCCCGGCTGTCGCCGCCGCAGTCTTCACGACAAATTTAGTACAAGCCGCGCCGGTTTTAGTTTCGCAAGAACATCTTCGTTACCGTTCGCACCGCGCCATCGTCGTCAATTCCGGCGGCGCAAATGCCTGCACAGGCGAAGCCGGGTTAAATGACGCCCGGCGCACGGCGGCCCTGGTGGCCGCGCAAATTGGCTGCCAACCCGCAGAAGTTTTGGTCTGTTCCACCGGCGTGATCGGGCAACGGCTCAATATGCAAAAGATCGCAGCCGGTGTGCAAGCAGCAGCCGGGCAACTTTCGCGCGCCGCTGGCAGCCAGGTTGCCGAAGCGATCATGACCACCGACACGCGGCCCAAACGCGCCAGCAAGAAATTCAAGCTGGACGGACGCACGGTCACAATTGCCGGAGTTGCAAAAGGCGCGGGGATGATTCATCCCAATATGGCGACGATGCTGTCTTTTGTGACGAGCGATGTGGCGATCAGCAAGCCGGCTTTGAAAACGGCGTTGCGGCAGGCGGTGAGAAAGACCTTCAATCGGCTCTCGGTGGATGGCGATACTTCCACCAATGATACGCTGGCGATTCTGGCGAATGGCGCAGCCGGGAATGCGCCTATCACGAAAGCTAGTGGCGCTGACTTTGAGGCATTCACCGCCGCGCTCACGGCGGTTTGCCGCGACCTGACGATTCAAATTGCGCGGGATGGCGAAGGCGCGCGGAAGTTAATCACGATTCACATCAAACACGCGCCGACCGAACGTGCGGGCGAAAAGATCGCCGCGACGATTGCGACCAGCCCGCTGGTCAAAACCGCGCTGGCCGGCGCGGACGCCAATTGGGGCCGCATTCTGGCGGCGGCTGGACGCAGCGGCGTTCGTTTTGATGTTTCAAAGGTTGAGATCAAGCTGGGCTCGTTGGTCGTCGCCCGCAATGGCGGCGGTCTCAAATTCGATGAAGCCCGTGCGCTGGAAATTCTCAAGCGTGCTGAGGTCGCGCTCACCGTGGACTTACATCAAGGCGAGGCCGAGGTCACGGCTTGGACGTGCGATCTGACCGAAGATTACATTCACATCAATGCCGACTATCGTTCGTAACCGTCGCCGTGCAGGTTCGCTTTGACAGTTTTTTGCAACTGATTCCAAAATGCTTTCGTAAAGGGCTTGCGAATTGCAAACCCGCAGGCGCTTTGCGCACAATGAATAACAACCAGAGAGAAAGATAACGAAGTGAAGCTTATGAAGCCTATGCTGCTGCCCATGCCGTCCCAAATAAACGACGCTCAAAGTACCAGGAGAGGAATAATTATGTTTAATCGGATACGCCGTGGCGCGTTGCCCATGCTGGCAGGCGCGTTGGCGGGGTTGTTGACGGTCGCGAGTGCCGCGACCGCTTTCGCGCAAGATGCGCCGCCAGCGGCGAACCCCGCGCTGCCAGCGGCCCAGGCCCAAACCCAGGGCAACGCGCAGATGCCGCCGGTGTCGCGCCCCATTCCGCAACGCACGGTTGGCCTCGAACCTGGTAAGGTTGAACGCTGGACGTTGCGCGATGCGGTGCTCAAGGCCCTCGAAAACAACGTGGATATAGAACTCGAACGCGAGAATGTCCGCCTGGCCCAATACGATATTGTGTCCGCACAAGGCGTGTATGACCTGTCAACGGTCTCGACGATTCTTTACAACGCGGCGCAAAGCCCGAACACGTTCCGGTTTAGCGGTGTCAGTGTGGACACCCAATCGAGTAACCGCTTGACCTACAATTTCGGGACACGCAAGAGTTTCGAAAAGTATGGCACTTTTCTGCAAGCGGACTTCAACAACGCGCGCGCCACTTCGAACTCCAGCAACTTTTCACCGCAGTACACTCCGAATTTGGCGTTCAACCTGACCCAGCCGCTGATGAAGAATTTCCGGACGGACCTCAATCGGCGCACGATCAAGATTGCCCGGCGGTCGCTTGATCTTTCTGATGCGGTCTTTCGGCAGCGCGCCATCGAAATCATCGCAAACGTGCAACTGGCCTATTGGAATCTGGCCTTTGCGATACGTAGTGAGGGAGTTCAGCGCGATTCGGTCAAGCTGGCCGAGACCCAACTGAACAACAACCAGCGGCAAGTCGAAGTCGGCACGAAAGCCCCGATTGATGTCGTCGAATCGGCCACGGTGTTGGAATCGCGCCGGCAGCAGGTTTATCAGGCGATGGATCAAGTCGCACAAGCCGAGAACGCGCTCAAAGCCCTGACCGTCAGCAGCCCCAACGATGATTTGTGGAAGGCGCGCATCGAGCCGGTTGAATCTTTTGATGTCAAACCGATTCTGGTCCCGCTCGATGACGCCATTCGCCTGGCGCAGGAGAATCGCCCCGAAATCAAGCAATTCTTCCTGCAAAAAGAAATCAATAAAACCAACATTGATTTCTTCACCAATCAGATCAAGCCGCAAGTGGATTTGGTGGCAAGTTACAGCGTCGTCGGTATCGGCGGTACGCCGAACACGGGCATTCCGGCGACTTCGATTTTTCCGCAATTTATTGGCAGTTACGGCACTTCGTTGAAAAGCCTGTTCAAACAGAGCTATCCGACTTATAGCTTCGGCATTCAATTCAGTTTCCCACTGCGCAATCGCACGGCACAGGCCAATTTAGGCAAGGCCAAAGAACAACAGCGGCAACTTGATTTGCAGACGCGCCGGCTGATTCAGACCATCGAATTGGATGTGCGGAATGCGGTACAGTCGGTCGAAACCGCCAAGTTGCGCATCGAAGCGTCGCACGCCGCTGCCGAATACGCGCGCCAACAACTCGAAGGTGAAGAGAAGAAGTTCCAGGCGGGGCTTTCCACGACCTTCTTCGTCCTGCAACGCCAGACCGATCTTTCCTCCGCGCGTGGCACTGAGTTGCAGGCGCTTGCCGATTACAACAAAGCCGTCGCCTTACTCCAGAAAGTGATGTCTACGACGCTTTCGAGCAATAGCATCGAAGTCAAATCAGAACTTGAGGCGCCGCCGCCGGCCAAGAAATAAGTGATGCGTGTGGACAGACCTGTGGTTTGACATACGCAGGCTTGTTGGTTGAGGTGAGCGAAATTGAGTTTCGCTCACCTCTTTGTTTTTGTGATAACCCCGCTTGCCTGCCTGCCGCCAACGAAAACTTCCCTGTACAAACAGAATGGCCTTGACCTTTTTCCACTTCCGACAATACTTGTTTTGCACCGCTCAACCATGCAGTCCAAGTAAAGCAGCACAAGCCCTCGCCTAATTTTTGGTGTAGGCTTGCCACGCTGCCGGATTCGTTTCTGAGGTGGAAGGGCAAAGCAATTCTCACCACATCGCAACACACAGAGAAAATTATGCAGATTACTGTACTGAAGGAGACCCAGCCGGGCGAAACCCGCGTAGCGCTGGTGCCGGAGTCGGTCAAAAAGTTGATTGCCTTAAAAGCCCAGGTCGCCGTCGAAAGCGGCGCGGGCATCGAGGCGGGCGCGAGCGACGCGGATTACGAAGCCGCTGGGGCCACGATTTCAAAAGAGCGCGGTGCATTGCTGGCCGCCACAGATGTGCTGACGGCAATCAACCGCCCGCCCGATGCTGATGCCGCGCAACTCAAACACGGCGCGGTCCTGATTGGCTTCTTACGTCCGTTGGATGAACCGCTGGCGCTCAGGCCGCTGCTGGCAAGTGGCGTCTCGGCGTTCGCGGTCGAATTGATCCCGCGCACGACGCGCGCCCAGGCAATGGACGCACTTTCATCAATGGCGACTATCGTCGGCTATAAAGCCGTGCTGATGGCCGCCGATCACTTGCCGCGCATGTATCCGATGCTGACGACCGCCGCTGGCACGGTGCCGCCCGCCAGGGTTCTGGTGCTGGGCGCGGGCGTCGCCGGCTTGCAGGCCATCGCCACGGCGCGGCGTTTGGGCGCGGTGGTCGAAGGCTTCGACGTGCGGGCTGCCGCCGGTGAAGCCGTGCGCTCGCTCGGCGCGAAGTTTCTCGAAGTGGACATGGGCGGCGAGCAAGCCGAAGCTGCCGGCGGTTATGCCAAAGAAGTCACCGAAGAAGTGATGGAACGCAGCCGCGAATTGATCGCCAAGACGGCGCGTACAACCGATTGCATCATTACTTCGGCGGCCATCCCCGGACGGCGCGCGCCGCTCTTGATTACCGAAGCCGCAGTCAGCGCGATGAAACACGGCTCCGTGATTGTGGATTTGTCGGCCTCGACCGGCGGCAACTGCGCGCTGACCAAACCGGGTGAAACCGTTGAGATCAACGGCGTCACGATTATGGCCCCGCTCAACTTGGCCTCGACCATCCCTGTGCACGCCAGCCAGCTTTACTCGCGCAACCTGACGACCTTCCTGAGCGAGATGATCAAAGACGGCGCGCTCAACGTGGACATGAGCAATGACGTAGTCGGCCCGGCTTGCGCAGTGCACGCGGGCGAGGCCAAACATCCTCGTATCCAAGAGGGTATTCAAGCGGCCTTGCAAGAGTAGGGCAAGCTGGCGAGTCGCTTCTTTGCCTTCATTATTCGCTATCCATCACCCGGGCAAACCGACAGTTTGCCTTACATCACCTGGAGGTTTTTCCGTGAATGTAGTGAGCTTCATGGCTTCGTTCTACTTCTTAGCGGCAAGCGGCGCCACGGCTGAGGAATCCAGCACGCTCAGCCCCACCGTGTTGATCGCCTCGCTCTATGTCTTCGCGCTGGCGGCTTTCCTGGGCTATCAAGTCATTTCGCGCGTGCCGCCGTTGCTGCATACGCCGCTGATGTCGGCGACCAATGCGATTTCGGCGATCTCCGTCGTCGGCTCCATCGTCACCGCTGGGGCGAAATACAACACCGTCAGCACCACGCTCGGCTTTATCGCGGTGGTTTCGGCCACGACCAACGTCGTCGGCGGTTTCATGATTACCGACCGCATGCTCAAGCTGTTCAAAGACAAGATTGGCGGCGACAGCGGCAAGGAGGCGAAGCACTGATGCAAGAGCGTTATTTCTACTTCATCGAATTCAGCTACCTGATTGCCTCGTTGCTATTTATCTACGGCTTGAAGGCCCTGAGCCATCCCAAAACGGCGCGGCGCGGGATGAACTCTGCCGCCGCCGGGATGCTGCTGGCGATCATCGGCACGCTGCTGAATTACAAGATCATTGATTACACCTGGATTTGGATCGGCCTCTTGATCGGCGGCCTGATCGGCGCGGCGATGTCCATCTGGATGCCGATGACGGCCATGCCCCAACGGACGGCGCTCTCACACGCCTTTGGCGCTTTGGCCGCGTCGCTGGTCGGCATCTCGGAGTATTACCATCACACCGTCGTGCTGCACGAGCACCTGCCGATGTACAAGATGGCGGCGCTCGGCTTTGAAGTGCTCTTTGGCAGCCTGACCGTGACGGGCAGCTTGCTGGCCTTTGCCAAATTGCAGGAGTTGATGCGGGGCACGCCGATTACCTACAAGGGGCAGAACGTCGTCAACGTTAGCTTGTTTATCATCGCGGCGCTGATCTTCGTCTATCTGATCTTCAATCCGCTGGCGAGCACGCTCTTTTATGTGATGGTCGGGCTATCGTTCCTGTTCGGGGTGCTGCTGGTCATCCCGATTGGCTCGGCGGATATGCCGGTCGTAATGTCGCTGATGAACTCATACGCGGGACTGGCCTCGGCGGCCACGGGTTTTGCGCTGGGCAACAACGTGCTGATTATCGCGGGTACGCTCGACGGCTTCTCCGGTTTCATTCTCTCGATCCTGATGTGCAAAGCGATGAACCGCCCGATCACCAACGTGCTCTTTGGCGCATTTGGCGCTGTTTCACAAGACACCGGCCCGGGCGTCGAAGGTGTCATGCGCGAAGTCAGCGCCGAAGACGTCGCGGTGCAATTGGCCTACGCGCGCCAAGTTGTTTTCGTGCCCGGCTACGGGATGGCTACGGCGCAAGCGCAACACGCCGTGCGCGAATTGGCCGAGGTCTTGCAGCACAAAGGCGTGCAGGTCAAATACGCGATTCACCCCGTGGCGGGCCGCATGCCCGGCCACATGAACGTGCTGTTGGCCGAAGCCAATGTGCCCTATTCGCAGCTTTACGAACTGGAGCAGATCAACCCCGAAATGCAGGCGACCGATGTGTGCGTCGTCATCGGCGCGAACGACGTGGTCAATCCCGACGCGCGCGACAATCCGAAAAGCGCCATCGCCGGGATGCCGATCATTGAGGTTGATAAGTCCCAGAATGTGGTTGTGCTCAAGCGCGGCAAGGGGCGCGGCTTCTCCGGTCTGGAAAACCCGCTGTTTTTCAAGCCGAACACCGGAATGCTTTACGGTGACGCCAAAGCTTCGCTGACGAAGCTGGCGCAGGAAGTAACACAAGCTTAAATCAGAACAACCAACATTGGGACACGCTAGTTGCCAGAGAGGCACAGAGGCAAGCAGGGAAAGAGCGTGTTCTCAGCGCCTCCCTTTGTCTTCGCTCCGTGCCTCTGTGCCTCCGTGGCTGATTCCTGTGTACTAATGTTGTGTGGTTCGATTTAGAGTGGTTTGCCATTGAGTTTACGGTGTCAGTGCCTTGTCCTTACCCAAAACTTTCGCGTTTGGCGATGGCTGTCTTTTGCCCTGAAAGGGCTGTGGAGATTAGCCGGTGGTGGAACCACCGGAACCGCGCGCAAACAGTTCACACCCCGGCAGGGGTGCTGGACGGAACCTGACAGGACGGAATTTTTCATCACTGTGCTTCGGTCTCGCGCCCCTGCCGGGGCGCAAAGGCAAGAACGACGCTATTTCCGGTGGTTTCACCACCGGCTAATGTCCGCTGCGCCTCCGGCGCAAAGAGAAAAGATTTGGGTAATGACAAGCCGTCAGCAAGGGCTCCTTTGGCAGATGGCCCCTTGATTCCGAAGCGAGATAGCTTCAAGCAAGCCCGCGCTGACGGTCGGGCCACCGACACCGGGCTTTTACCGTAACCCAACTGTAAACTGATCTAAGCATTCTTCAGGGTATTTGTTTGCCAAAAGAGCAGGCAGTTGAAGCCATCTCAACCGCTTGCTCTTTTTCTCTTTCGGCCGTGGGCGATTGCCACCGCCGCGCCGTCACCCTCGCAGGCTTTTTGGCGCAATCCGTCAGTTTATGATTCATTTGCGTTTTGTTGACGTACTTTCGTTTGAGGAAAAATATGGGCGAGATTGAAGAGGACTTGCAGGCGGCGCGGCCTTCCAGCGATCCGCGCTTGACGGAAAAAGTGCAGCGCATGATCCAACCCGCAGCGTTGCAGAAACCGGAACGCCTGTTTTGGTCGTCCGGCAGGGGCACGGATGTATGGGAAATGTTCTGCGCTTGCATCAGCGGGGATTTGGCAACGGTCAAAAGGCTGGTGGCCAAAGACCCGGCGCTGGTGCGCTGCCATTACGAATACCGCACACCGCTCTCGTTTGCCGCACGGGAAAATCAGGTCGAGATTGCGGCGTATTTGCTGGAACAGGGCGCGGCTCCCTTCGGCGTCGGCGGCGATCTGATTCAGGTGGCGCAGGAACGCGGCTACGTTGAAATGGAGCAGTTGCTGGCGTGCCAATACGCCGCGCTGTTCGGCGCTTCGGAGCAAGGAGAGGCGGTGGCCGCCGCCATTCGTGAACGCGATCTCGTGCAGATGCGCAAGCTGCTCGACGACGCGCCCGCTTTGCTGCACGCCGGAGACAAATTTTCCAATCAACCGATTCATTGGGCGGCGATGACGCGGCAACTTGATCTGATTGACGAATTGCTGGCGCGCGGCGCGGACATCAACGCGCGGCGTGGCGATGGCGCACGTCCGTTGCAACTCACCAACGGCGATTATCACTATCGCGGCTGGCGCGATGTGCCAGCGGATTGGCCAGCCACACCGGACGATGTTTATCAGCATCTGGTGGCGCGTGGCGCGGCGGTGGACATCGGGATGGCTGCGGCGAAGGGTGATTTGGCCCGCGTGCGGGAATTGCTGGCACAAGACCCGGCGTTGGCGAATCGCGTGGCCGACTATAACTCTTACTACATCGGCAGCGGCGCGCCCCTCAAAAACGCCGCTGCCGGCGGCCATCTCGAAGTCGTCAAGTTGCTGCTTGAATACGGCGCAGACCCGAACCTGCCCGAAGAAGGCATCGCGCCGCAGGGTCACGCTTTGCACTCAGCGGTCTGCCACGGCCATTACGAAATCGTCAAACTGCTGTTGGAGCACGGCGCTTATCCCAATGTCGAAGTCGAGAGTTCCGCCGACACGCTGAGCGCGGCGCTCGGCCAGGCGGGCTATTGGATGGCGCGCAATCAACCGCTGGTGGATTTGCTCTGTTCGTATGGGGCGGCGCGTCCGGTGCATCTGCTGGCGCATTGCAATGACCTGCAAACGGCGGCAGCGGTTTTCGCGGCCAATCCGGCGCTGGCTGACGATACGGACGCGCTGGGCAGCGCGGCGGGGCACGAAGATTTTATTCGTTTGCTGCTGCGTTACCAGCCCGCTCTGCCGCAACGCCGTGCCGTCGGCGGCGGGACGCGCGAGATCACCGAGTTGCTGTTTCAACACGGCATGAATCCGAACCAGCCGAGTTGGTTGCGCATCACGCCGCTGCATTACTTCGCCGAAGCGGGCGACTTGCAAAACGCGGCGATATTTATCGAGCGCGGCGCGGATGTGAATGCGCGCGAAGAAGAATTCTGCTCGACGCCGCTGGGTTGGGCGGCGCGCTGCGGCAAGCTGCACATGGTCGAATTGCTCTTGCGGCACGGGGCCAAGCTGAGCCTGCCCGATGATCCAGGTTGGGCCACACCGCTGGCCTGGGCGACACAGCGCGGACACGAGGAGATCGTGCGGTTGCTGGCGGAATACGCCCAGACCGGCAAGCTGCCGGCGCACAAGCTGGCAGAGTACGAAGCCGTCGCGCGCGATTTTGTCGCGGCTTACCAGGCGGGCGATACCGAGGCGTTACAGCGCATCAGCGTGCGCTTTCAGCTTCACCGTCCGCCCGCGCTCGAAGACTTTCGGAAAGGCGTGCGGGAACGATTAGGGGCACGTAGGAAAGCCGAGCAATCTGATGCGGAGCTTTCTTTGGCGGACGCTCAATTCCTCGTCGCGCGAATGCATGGCTGCGAGAACTGGGAACAGTTGGCGCACCGTGGTGATAGCTAACCCTTGTTGAAACGCGTCAGTACCTTTGCCTCTCCATTTGCAAGCTTGCCTGGCCACACGCCAACTCTTACGACGCCACAGCAACACTGCGCGAACACTTCAACCAGATTGATGAGTGGGTGACAAAAGCCACCGTCAACAGAAGAAATCCACGACAGACATAGGGCGCTCCAAAAGATGTGATGAACTGCTGCGCGCGCGAATGCGTTCTAAAGGCTTGGCGCTTATTCCCGCAATAAACACGCATTCAGTACAACTCGGGAACTTCATGGATGAAACCTATGAGCCTGCTGAACAAGCAAACTCGGAAGGATACTGTTGAAATGATGACACGCAGAGAAACAATTGGTCTGTTGGCTTCCGTTGTGGCCGGAGCATGGTTGGTGATGGCGCAGGGCGGCCTAAATTTTGTTGCACCAAAAGCTGCCGCAGCGGTACGCAATGTTTACGTTGAATCTGCGGCCCTTGCTCAGCCGCCGCAGTCGCTAGCTATTCCCGCAGACTCCACACGTTGGGGACTGCAAGGACAAGCCAAGGCGGTTGAGTATCAAGGCCGCAAGTGCCTCTTCCTCGATGGTGGAGCCGCAATTTTGAACGACCTGGAAATGCGCGACGGGGTGATTGACGTGGATGTCGCCACGCCTGCCAGTCGTGGTTTTTTCGGGATTCAGTTTCGCATCGCCAACGACGGCGCAAACTCCGAATGGGTCTATCTACGCCAGCACAAGTCCGGCTATCCCGACGCCCTGCAATACACGCCGGTTCTCAACACAGGTCTCAACTGGCAAATCTACAATGGGCCAGGTTTCACCGGAGCGGTTGATATTCCCAAAGATGTCTGGTTTCACCTGCGTTTGGAAGTGGTGGGTGCGCAGGCGAAGTTTTATGTCAAGGATATGAACAAGCCCGCGCTCGTGATGAACGATCTGAAAAGCGGCGTTCAGAAAGGCCAGGTGGCTCTGTATGTGCTGACCGGCGCGACCTATTTCTCGAATTTCGAACTACGGAAAACGCCTGATGCGGCCTGGGAGCGGCACCTGCCAGTGATGCCGCCGGGCACGCTGACCAAGTGGAGCCTGTCGCCTTCCTACGATGCGCTCGCCCGCAATCTGGAACAACCGCTTTCGCCTGCCGAGAGCGCTGCCAGCCGTTGGCAGGAAGTGGAAGCGGAACCGCCGGGCTTTGTGGTCGTGTATCGTTATTTCGAGGCTCCGCATCCGAGGATCTCGTTTGCGAACGACTTTGCGAAACGCCTGGAGCCTCAGCCGGGCATGAAGGTCGTGTATGCGCGTACCCGCATTGAGTCCGACCGTGACCAGGTGAAAAAGCTCTACCTCGGTTATAGCGACGATGTCAGCTTGTTCCTGAATGGCAAAATTCTCTTTCGTGGCCGCAGCGCGCAGAATTTTCGCGACCCCGGTTTCCTGGGGATCATGGATCCGGAAAACGACGCCGTTTACCTGCCTTTGAAGAAGGGCAGCAATGAACTGCTGCTGGCGGTCAGCGAACTCGGTGGCGGCTGGGGATTCATTTGCCGCTTGGCGGCAAATGAATAAGACGAAGTGCTTTTAGCGAGACGCAAAGCTTCGTCGTGACAAGCGGTCTTCGAAGAAAGACAGTCGCCACCCAGGTTGAGAATTGTCAGGGCCTGTTCGTAATCGCGAGCACCTCTGAGGGCGCGATCCCACGGATTTCGACATAGGCGGCTCCGTCACGGGTTTTCACCGGCAGCCGTTCGCCGACAGGATGTGAGCCGGTGTAGCCAGCCCCAGCCGCTGTTTGCGCTGAGTTGTGAATGACCTCCATAAAGGCGAGGCTGCCGGCATTGAGTTGCGCATCAACAATGACATCCGCCCCTTGGAAGTTACTGCCGTTTCCGTTGACGACGCAAAGTACTTCTTCATCGTCCAGAATGCGCGACCAGGCAATCAATTCACCGGCGCGCGCTGTACGAAACACTTGATTGAAGTTGGCGATGTCGCGCAAATACTGCCGCCCATATCGCAGCACAGGACGCGCTTGCCGTAGCGCGATGAGTGCGCTGATGCGCGCAAAGGTGGGGAAGTCGGGATCAAAGCAGTGGTGACCGACGCTGCCAAACGCGCCAAAGGCAGGCAAAGTGGGATCAAGGCCCGTCGCGCCCGGCTGTAGCCCGGCGCGCCCACTCAGGCGCGGGTGTTCCACCCCAAACATAATTTCACGCAGGTATTTATCCGGCGGCGGATTCCCCGCGTTGTAATCAGGTAGGTACTGCTCGCGTTCGCTCTTTTCCGGCCCGGCAAACGCTTGCTCAGTGCCATAGTAAATGCACGGAATGCCGAGGGAGAAAAGTTGAATGGCAACGCCGGCTACGACCTGATGAGCAGAGGCGGCATCGCTTGAGAACCGTACTTTGTCGCCGGAGACATGATCGTGATCGTCCAGCACCGTGACGTGGCGCGGGCCGGAACGCTGATGCGAACCGAGCACCGGATCCCACAGCCCGACGATGTCAAAGTACGCCTGTGGCGCGGCCAATCCTTTGGCGACTTGATGCAGCGTGGTGCGCAGGGAGCCAATATCCAGTGTGGCGTTTAGATTGAGTTCGAGCACATCGAGGTATCTGCCAGCGTTTTCGTCCGGCCCGCCGACTTCTCCAACCAAAAAGAAATTGGCTTTCCCCAGATTGGCGGCAAACTCCTTGATCGTGCCGCAGAAATTGCGCGCCACTGCTTGCGGCACGTGCTTCAGCGTATCCAGGCGAAAGCCGTCGCAATCCGTCAGCGCAATCCAGTATTTGAAACAGCGCGCCAGATCGGTCAGCGCCGCGCTGCCATCGAAGTTGAAGTCGCGAAAGGCTCCATCAAAATCCGTGCGCTTCATCTCGGCCCGGTCGTTGTCTATGTCCTCACCGGCCAAGCTGCCTTTGCCGGCCCGCGTGTAGCAGTCATCCGCTCTTAGTTCAGCGGGCCACACACCGGCATCATCCCCCGCAATGGCCGCTGTCCGTTGTCCATCGGCAGCGAGCCAGAGGCCCTTCTGATAATGATCAGGCCAGGGCTTGTAAGGCGGATCAACCTGATTCTGTTCATAGTCCCAGTTGTGCCCGGAGTGATTGAAGATGACGTCAAGGATGATGCGCATACCGCGTTGATGTGCCGCTGCGACCAATTCGACCAAGTCTTGGCGGGTGCCAAAATGCGGATCAACTTCCAGGAAATCCTGGATGCCATAGCCGTGGTAGGTGTCGAGATGCCCACGCTGCTTAAACACCGGCCCGACCCAGAGCGCGGTGACGCCCAATTTTTGCAGATAGCCCAGCTTTGAAGTGATCCCGGCAATCGTGCCGCCCTGCCAGCGTTCGCCGCCCGATTGCGCCCAGTGATCCCAGCGGAAGTTGGCCGGTCTGGCTGCTTGAATGTTGTTTCTATCGAGCAAAGGGCGGCCTGCCTCTTGTCCGTCACTGAAACGATCCGGCAACAGGAAGTAGAGCACTTCATTCCGCCAGTCGGTCGGAGAGGGATGGAATTGTTGCCGCCTGGGCAACTCGACCTCCCGGATGCTAGCGGGTCTTTTTATTTGTAGTTGATCAGCGCTAAAGGACATCGTTTTCATTTCAACTTTCTTAGATCGGTTTTCATTTGCGTGTACGGTAGGCGCGCCGCGCCGGGACAGTACCGCGGCGCGGCTTTTTGCCATACACCGAAGTGAAAACCGATCTAGTGTGTGTAACTCAGATAGCCCGTAGGCCAATCAGGAAAACATTCTTCATTCTCGATTCTCCATTCTCCATTCTGAGGCAGAGGCAACACTGGTGCAGTACCGCTTGGCCTAAGAATGGAGAATGGAGAATCGAGAATGGCAGCGGCTCAATGCTTACAAGACTGCCGAATTACGCACATTCTTCGATTATTTCCGCCGCAGTTCGCGCGAGAACTTGCCCGGCGCGAACGGTGTTTTAGCAGTCAGTACAGCAGACAAACGGCACTTCGGTTAATGGCGACGTGCGCAAGATGCGTTGGTGACCCAAGGCCTCACTCACAGGGCTGGGGCTTGCTTGAAATGCCCGATCGTTACTCGCGCGGGCTGCTTGCTCTTTGAGGAAGCCTTGTTCAGGTAAATCCAGTTTGAGGTTGTTCCGCAATTGGTTTGCCACCGCCTGCTTCTCCAACCCGGAAAAGTGTTCGGAAATTTTGGTGATGGTGGGTAGCGTTTCCACGACCAGCACGCTCAGCGCGGCGTGATCGGGCAAGCCGTAGAGCGCGAGTAACTGCGCGACTTCCTGATTGCTCCAAACCACCGTGCCATATTTCGTCGCGTCGCGATTGGCGGCTTGCGTCTCAGCCAGCTTGAAGACGTGTTGGAACCGGCCATAACTGAGTTCGTCTTTCCAGTTGTTGATGGTGATATGTTTGAGCGTCTTGATTTGCTGGGCGTCGTATCGGGTGAACCAGTTGACCTGTTTTTCCTGTTCGATCTGCACGCGCCAGTCGAGCGGCTTGTCATCCAGCAGAATGTTGCGGTTATCCAAATTGTCGGCCTGGCGCACCTGCGCATAAAGCAGGCACCACAACTGTGTGCGCGGCGGGGCGGCGGTGACATCCTTGCCGTTGAAGACGGCGGCGGCGAAGGGGGCGGTGACATACAGCTTCTCTTCGTCGCGGTTGACCGAACACGTCAGCGTCGGAGCCGGATGCTGGATGCCCGTCGCGCGCAAGGGGCGGCCAAAACGTCCTTGCGCCGTGCTCCAAACCATTTCCCGTCCGACGGGATCGAAATGATGGCCCACCCTGATTTCGTATGTGAAGAAACCGAATAACTCAGCCGCGTCGGCGTGCAAGCCCGGCGGCAGCGGCAACAGATAATGCCGGTCGCTGTCGGTCGCCTTTTGCATCAATTGCATGGCGTTCAGCCCCGCCAAATCGTTTGAGGCGCCGGGCGCAATCACGCGTATGAATTCGGGATCAATCGGCAGCGCGGGTTCTTCGGGCGCTTCAAAAAGTTCCGGGTGATTGTTGCTGATGAGTTGATCGGGCGCATACGCCAAGACGCGCGCAAAGTAGGCGTCCTGCCGATCTTTGACCGGTTCGGCAAACTCGATCCACAGATAGCGCTGGCGCGGCTCGGTGGCCGAATACTTTTCGTTGCGCTGATACGGCGAAAGCGCAATGCCGGCGGCAGCAATCTGTGGCACTTGAGCCGGTGGCGTGGTAATGGGCAAGGTGATGTCCAAGTCCAACGCCGGATCGGCTTGTGCACCGTGGCCGGTTTTGAAACGCGGCTCAATGCTGTAACTCACTTCAATCGTGTCGGGAAAGCGCAACTCAGTTTGGTTGGGCGCGGGGCGCGTGCGGTGATTCTTGGGTTCTACCGCGTCAATAAAGATCAGCCGCGTGTGGTCGCGTTGGGCATTGGCGAGCGCTTCAAAGGGCGCGGTGTGCCGCAATTCGATTGCGCCGATCTCGCCAACCTCGGCCTCGGCGGTTTTGTCATCGGTAAATCGCACGGTGCGTTTGATGACAAAGCTGCGGGTTTCGAGTGCATCCCACATCCAGTCGCGCTTGAGTTGCAACGTCAGGCAGCAGAGCCAGTGGCCCGTCAGGTCGCCTTTCGATGAAATCGTCAGCGAAGAATTGTCGGGTGCCAGCGTGTGCCGAATGCGGCCAGAGCAACCAAACTGCAAGCGTTCGCCTTTGACACCGGTGAGCGTCAAACCCGTGTTCTCGACATTCAGTTGTTTCGCCAGCCGTTGAATCAGTTCCGGCGGTTTACCGCTTTCTTTGCCCAGCAAAAAAGTCGTCAGCTTGCCATCAAAAGAACGCGGTGGTTCAGGTTGCAGAAAGATGCCTTGCAACATTTGCGCGGGCGTGTCTTCGACAAACAACTCGGTCTCGTCGGCGGAGGGCTGGTAAGACATCAGCTCGATGCTTTGACCGAAGCGCACATCCATGTCGTGATTCTTATCATTGAGCAAGCCATAGTAATCCTTGTTCTCGGCCTTCTCTTCGCCCAGCGCGCGCACCGTGAGCCGGATCGTGCGCGCCCTGGGCAACACGATTTCCGGCAAATCATCAATGTCGGCGGGAAGCTGCAAATCATCCACCAGATTGGTATCCGCTCCCGTGCGCAACACTTTGCAATCGCGGTACACCAGCGGGATTGCCAGCGGCGTCTCGTAATCGTCCTCGTTGTTCACCGTGGAGAAGGCCCGCGTCGTGGTGTAAAGATGCACGTAGTTGTCTTTGCCCGACACGCTGAGCAGGTTATCCAATTTGAGCGTTTGCACCTCGACCGTAATTTCAACGCGATCCACATCCGGGTCGGCAATGCCGAAGGCCTCTTTGCCTTGCATCGCCTTTGACGCCGCCGTCAGTCGGCCCACGGCATCCGCGTATTTATCGGTGTAAACCACCGCCGGATATCCCAACAAAGGCCGTTGCAAGCGGAGTTGCTTGAGCGTCGTGATCTCATCCGTATTGACCGGCAAATCCGCCACGCGGGGCCGATTGGGCGCAACATAGCGTTTGAACCGGCAGCGGCCACGATTGGAGGGCGTCTCGTTGATTGGTTTGACTTCCGGCAGCAACGGCGCGCCGCCGCCGCTCAGGTCGCGCAACCGCACGCGGAATTCGTACTGCCTGCCATAACGCAGCGTCGTATTGAGCGCGCCTGCTTCGTAAAGTTTATTGAGTTGATTTTGCGCGGGACCGGTTACGCCTGTGCCAGTGTCGTTGATCTTGTCTTCCGGGTCGGGCCGCAGGTCGGGATGCGTAGTCTGATAAATCTGCGCGGCTTCGCTGTCGGGCAGCACCAGGCTGTGGCCGTTCCAATTGGCGAAATACATCGGCAGCCAATAATTGTTGTTCTGGTTGCCGTCGAGTTGCACGGGATAAACCTGATAGGGCAATTCGCCATCGAAATCACCGATGGGAATGACTTGGTCGGGCTGGTTCTTGTCCGCCGGGATCGAAAGTGCGTTCCGGCTTGCGACCTGATTGAGTGATTCCCAGGGGTTTTCAGGGCTGGCAATCTCGCGCACATCCACGGCGTAGCCAAACACGCCCAGCGGCGCGTCCAGCCGTTTGTCAGGCGCGGCGCTGACCGTCGAATCAATCATCAATTGCCGCATGTACCAGATCAGAATCTGTTCGTCGTCCCAGCCCAAGCGCACGCCTGCGTCTTTGACGGGATGCGCGCCGTCGCTCTCTTCGGCCAGCAAGTTGCGGCTGTGTGGTTGGCGCGCGTGCACGATGCGGGCAAAACCGTCGTCGTAAGAAGCGGCCTCAATAAAAAGCTGGTCGTAATTGCCATCCGGCGCGGGGTCAGGATCAGCCGCAGCGGCCTTATGCAGCACCGGGAAAAGCAGCGGCGCAAACACCGCGCGCGGCTGGTTGGGTTTGAGCGGCGGAATGCGCGCGGCGTAACGTTTGACGTAATCCGGCTCAGCCTGTTGTTGCGGCTTGTAAGCACTGTCATCAGCCAGATCAACAAAGAGCCAGCCCCCGTGCGGGAAATCAGCGACTTCGATTTCCAGTTGTGTCTCGTAAATCATCCCCAACTGTTTGGCGAGCAGCGGCTGGCGCAACGCAAAGGCAAAGACCTTGCCCCAACTGATGGCGTCCGGGCTGCGTTGAAAGCCCGGCACTTTCTGCGCACCACGCACGGCGCAATGATAGCTGTCGTCGGTCACGGCATTGCGCGTGCGCGGCGTCGTGAAATTGAACGCCTGGCGATAGCTCAACGGCAGATACTTTTTCACCGAACGCTCTTCGGGCACCGCCACCTCGGCTTTGTCGGCCACATTGCTGATGTCGAAGTTTTTTCCCAGCGCCATAAACAGGTCTTGCGCGTTGGCAGGCGCGACGGTTAGCAATGGGCGGCTTTGATTGAAAAGCAGGCTGTGCGGAAAGCTCTGCAAACCGCTCACAAGTTTGGCAGTGAATGTAAGCTGGGCTTCCGCAAACGGTGGCGCGGGGGCAATGGGCGGTGTGGTTTGCGTGGGCTCCACCAACGGATTCTGGTTGCGCGGCAACACCACGATATGCAGCGTCAAGGTCGCGCCATCAAAAAATTGCGGGAAGGGAAGTAGCGTGAATCTGCGATTGAGTTCCATAAACAAATCCTGATTCGGAGTAGTTAGGCGATCTGTCTCTGCTCCTGCCACGACGTGCTGAAGCTGATGTCAATCACGAGGAAGATGCTGATGTCGAGTCCGAAGGTAACCTGCGCCGCCAAGTCCGTGCGGTCATTGGCGCGCGAGACCGTGCCTTTGGCCTCGATGGTGATCGTCACGCTGACGAGACCGGCCAGCAATTCGGCGTGTCCCTGGAAGAGCAGAAACGCCGAGACGTTTAGCTTGGTCGAGTCCGCATAAATTTCGACGCCGACCATATAGAGCACACTGACGTTGCCCACGACCGGCAAGCCCACCACGAGTTGCGCGCCGAAGCCGAACTTCATCCGCAAGAATGGCCCGGTCTTGGTGTCAGCGCCGATGTCCAGATTGGCCTGTCCGACGGCGTAAACGGTCGCAATCGAGAGTGAGACACACATCACCGACAGGCGGCCATAAAAGCCCAGATAGCCGCCTGCCGTGGGCAGCAGTTGGTTGGCATCCGTCGGGACTTTGAGCGCGGCGTTGAAATAAGCGCCGAGTTTCAAACCGGCTTCGAGTTTGAGCGGCGCATTCGGATCGTTGTAGAGAAAATCCGGCATGGGGAAGCGTATGACGGGAATCTCTTTGGCGGCTTCGAACTTGTATTCCCAGGTGCCCGCCTTGTTGCTCATCGCCAGCTTGAGGCCGCGCTGGAACGCCCCTTTGTAATTTTCGCCTTGCAGGTCTTGGAGGATTTGCAGGATTTCGATGACGGGTTGCAGTTCGGGCGCGAATTCGATTTGCGGCGAGGGGAAATCGGGATCGGTGTCGCTGCCGCCGTATTGTGCCTCGGCGCCATTTTTCGCGTCCCAGTTGCCCTTGATCGTCATCAACCGTTTGATGGGGCCTAGATCAACGACCAAGCCGACGTTGCCCATGCGACTCTTCCAGCGCTCGGCCACATCGTTCGCAAACGAATCCACATCGAAGTTCAAACCGCCCACGGCGTTCTTCGTCCCGCCCCCTGGCGTTTGAATTTTGTCGGCTTTGTATTCGATATAAATCTTGAACGCGCCGCCCAATTCGATCAGCTTCCACTCGGTGCTTGGCAAATCGAATTCAGCCACTTGCTTGAGCAGCTTGTAGCCTTCTTCTTGCACCCCGGCGGCGATTTGATCAATCCGCATCAACTCAAAGACCTGCTTGCCGCCATCGAGCGCCGCGTTCTTGACGAACTCGGTGCCTTTGTTGACCAGCGAAATGGCGTCGCCGAAATTGCCGACGGCATCGCCGATGTTGGGAAAGATGCCTTTGGAATTCACGATGCGAAAAGCGTCGGCAAAGAGCGGCGGCGTTTTGCTGAGCACCTTGCTTACGCCTTGCCTGAACGACGGCGTTAGCAGCAGCGCCTTTTGCGTATCGGTGCTTTGCAGAAAACCGTAATTGAGCGTGTCGGATTGGGCCGCGCGCAAAATCTCGGTCGGGTTGGCGATGCGCAGCAACTCATTGGCGGGGTTCTGGCTCGGCACGACCTGATCGCCCAGCTTGATCAGTTTGCCGATGCGGATCAGCGGCACGCTCAGATTTTCAGGCACTGGCGTGACTTCGCCTGTGCCTTGCTGATGCTTGACCAGCGCCCACGAACCGTCTTTCGGCAAAAGCACGCTGCCGCGTCCGGCGGCGACAAAGACCGGGTCAACATTGTTGGCCGCCGTGGCATTGCTCACATCGAAACGGTTCAGCCGCATGCGCTGGCCGCTTTCACCGACGTTGACGATGCAATCGAAGGGGCCGCCAATCGTGCCGAGTTGGTAATTGATGAGTTGTTGCAGCGCTGCGGCGGGAATGGGTTCGCCGCTCGGCGCGATCTGTACAAACCCGAGAATGCCTTTGGCGGGCACTCTGCCGAATTTATACGCCTGGCCGCTGACGATCTCTTCGCTCTGTCCGCGCGCGCCCTGCACGGCGTTTTCGACCAGCACGTCGGCGTTGAAATAAACCGGCTGCAGCATCACGTTGGGCGCGGCAGGGTTGGTGACGTTCTGTTTTTCTTTCGCGTCGGTGATGTCGCTGACGTTGATTTCGTAGCCGTTGACGTCAACGTAAGTGTCCGCATCCGTCTTTTTCCAATAGGTCGCGAAGGGCTGAATCGTGTCGGTCTCTTTGATCTCTTGCACGTTGAGCAGCCGCTTGATGACGCCGGGATGGATTTCAAATTTCGAGGGACGATCTTCGACCGTCACGACCTTCGTGGTTTTGTTTTTGACATAGACCTTGTAGGCGAAATCGAAATTGCCATCGCTCTCGGCCCGCCAGCCGCTGTCAATGCGATAAACATAACCGGTCGTCGCGCGAAAGAGCGTGATCGTGCGCACGACGCGAATGCCCCAGGGATAGAGCAGGCTGCGCACCTGAATGACTTCGTGCGCGGTGCGTCCGCGCCAGACATCAAATTTGGCTTGGCTGGTTTTGGCGACCACGGCGTTCGGGTTGAGCCAGTGACTGAAGATGCTGGCACCGTAACCGGCCAGATCAATGCGCGTCAGCGGCACGCCCCGGAACTTGTTTTGCTTTTGCGGATCAAGCAGGAATTCGTTGTTGAAAATTTCGGTGACGCTCTGGCCCAGCGTGCTGAACCCGACCATTGTGCCGTCTTGCGTCAGCACCGTTTTCTGTCCATTGAGGTCCAGCACGTTACAGGTTTGCACCGTGTACCCCAGCGTGAAGCGGTTGCTTTCGCCCGGCTCATCCACCTGACCCGCGCCCATCGTGATTTGCGCGCCGCCCGTCAGCCCGCCCGCAAATTTCGGCGCGTTGAGTTGCAGTTTGGGGCTTTTCGCCGCCGGTGTTTGTTTGGCCAGCAACGACCAAGCGCGCAAACCGAAGGGCAGCGTAAAGAGCGACCAAGCGGGAATGTTTTGTTTGTTGTATTGATCGAGGATGAACTTGGTCAGCGGCAGCGGCGCGAGCGGCACGAATTGCACGCTGAGACTGGCCAGCCGCGTCGGCCCGCCATCGTTTTCGTAATAGTTCGCGCCAGCGGGCGGGTCTAAATCCAGCCGCTTCTCGGACAGATTCACGACCGGTTCCCACGAGATTTGCGGCGTCGTGAAGGCACGGACGTTGAGGCCTCGGCTGATGACATCCATGCCTTGCACTTGTAAGGGGAATTCCGTTCCGCCCGGATTGTTGGCCGGTGCGACCGCAAAGGTTTGCAGCAAGGCCAGCCGCCGATCCCCAAACAACCCGAAGCTGACGCCGAGCAAATCCGCGTTAGTGCTCACATCCAACAACGCGAAAGTGTCTTGCTGAAAGCGCTGTGTATCGCCTTCCCAAATGGCGTCATAATCAAGCGGGCGCTGCACCACGCTGCTCGCTTTGAAGAACGGGTTGTTGCTATTAGCAGGCCCGTCTGTCGCCACTGGCCCGGCGGAAGCGCCTGCCGAGAAAGCAAAAAACGAATGCAAGACATCAGGAGTCGCCTGCGCCAAGGCGGCCTCGGTGGCGCTGGCATCCACCGGCGGCGCGGGCGGCTGAAACTGATTTTGCAGCGGAGCAAAATGGAACGAGACGGCGACCTGATCTATTTCTTCGCTCGCAGGTTCCCACTTGATTTGACTGACCAGCCATTGCCAGATGCTCTGTCCAGGCGCCAAAGCAGCATCACGCAAGACACTGCCCTGGCCGCGAAACTGCGCCCGCAACGCGCCCAGATTCGCCGCATAAGGATCGGGCAATGACGGCAAATAGGCATACATGCCAAAGGTCAGAAACAGAAACCCGCGCCGCACTTTGACAAAGTCATCCGCCAACTCGCCAAAGAGCACACAGCCATTGACGGGCGTGACTTTGAACAGGGCATTGCGCAAGGCGAGTGCAATCGGTTTGGGTGCGCTCAGCACCGCCAGGTTAAGCGCCAGGTTGTCGAAGAGGATGTTGTCGTCGTAAAGCGAAACCCATTGCCCAACCTTATTCGCCGCCAACAGCAACAGCGAATTCCTGGCGCGAATCGCCAGCGCTTCGCCCGCCGCCGTGACCGGACGATCAATTTGCACATCGGCGTGACCCAGCACCGCCAACACTTCGTTGCCATTGGCAAACGTGTTGTAGAAGAACGGCGTGGCCGCCGGGTAAAGCATCTGTATGCTCGTCCCATACGGGTTCTGCGCATCTTTCCAAAGATTGAATTGTTGTGTGCAAAACCGATTGGCCGCCAGCAGATCGGTGATCGCAATGCGCCCCGGTTCGGCCATCAGATAAGGCTGCTGCAACGCCAGCTCGCCGCCTTGCAAGCCCGTCCAAGCAGCGGTCAAACCCGGCTTGCAATGAACGACCAGCGCGCCAATGCCGGCGGCAGCAGTCGGGTTGAGAATGTCCAACGCAGCGGTGGACAAGGCCCAGGCGCTCCGGTCAATCCGGGCGCTGCCGCTGAGTGTATAAAAGGGCGATTGGCAAGCGTTGACGCTGAATTCCGGTGTCGAGCAGGCGTAAGGAATCAAGATGCGATGCAACACATTGTCATAAACGACGGACTGTTGCTGCTCCCACCGAAAGTCTGCCTCGTGCCCATAGACTTGCCAGGAGGCCCGGCCCGCCGTGGTGAGCGCGCTGTTCGTGCCAGAGAATTGCAGCGCCAGTTGGTTGGGCAAATGCACGGTGGCAGAGCGCGCATCAAGGCCATAGGGGCTTGCCGCATCGGCATCCGTAACAGGCGGCTGGCGCAATTCCAAATTGACCTTGGCGGTCACATTGGGCGCGATGGTCAATTTGCCATTGAGCAGTTGCGGCGCGGCGCTCAGCGTCACCGTGCCGCCTTGAATCGTCAGCCCCGTGAATTGGCCCGCCGGTGCCCCAACGGTAAAAAGCTGCGCGTTGATCCAAACGCTGCCAGAGGTGAGGCGGTATGTCGTGGCCGGATCAATGGTCAGCGGCAGATGGGCGTCAATGAACCGCAGCCCGGTGCTGACCTTGAAGAGCAGTGCCGGCTCAGGCCGCCCTTGCAGATAGAGCGCCACCAATTTTTCGATGCGGAAGAAATCGAACCAGAATTGGCGTCCGTCCGCACGCAGAAACGGGCCGAGCGTGCGTTCAACCGCCGCCCCCGCCGCCCACAACGGAACCGAATCCGGCAACTGTGTGCTGCGCGCCGCCGTCTCGCGCGCGAAGACTTTATATTCAGCCGCAGCCGTGCGCTGGGCTGGCGCCAGGGTTTGTAACGCCGCGCGATCTTCAGCGGCCAACTGCGCTTCGGCAAACAAGTCCGCGCCTTCAAAGGAAAACTGGCTGCTCTTGAATTGCGCGGGTTCAGTCGGCAGCAAGGCGCGCCCGAGCAATTGTTGCAGGCTCTCGTAGTCCCGCTTCCTTTGCGCGGTGTCCGTCACGAAATGGCTCAACAGCCCCGCCAGGGTTGCGTTCAACGGTTGTGTGCTCATAAACAAGCTCCTAACTGGAAATGCTCAGTTGGAATTCAAGGAAGGGCACGAAGCCCGAAAGAATCCTGTCGGCAAAACAAGAACAATGGTTCGGCTAACTGTTCAGATGGGGGGAGGGAAGCCTCAACGCATACAGGGCAATTTAGCTCGCGAATGCCAGAGCTTCCGAATCACAAACCGGATAATCAGCAGTCCGTATCCATAGATGCAGTGGTGATTCAATCAACGGACGAGCTTAGGAAATGATCAATGTGAGAGTAAGGTGAGGAACGCAAAAAGTCAGGCAGCTTTTGGTTTCTAACGTTTTGTCAGCCTTCAACGGTTGAATTCAGATCAACCTGATCAAAACTGTTTTCTGCTAGTTTCTGGCAACGACAGTGCGGAAGATAGGTTGGTGTGCGTGCTTTGTCAATTTGAATGGCTTGTTCTGCGCGCCTAGCCTGCCCGGCGGTATGGCAAGCCGCATCGTCCAATCTAGCGGTGAAACCGCCATTTCCGCCACAGCTTTAGCAGCATTTCCGCCACACCGCTTTGCCAAGCGCCAGCCCTAGCCCAAACATTCCACACCGCCCCCCCGGCCGGCGACATAAGTGCAGCAAAATCAATGAAAAATGCGCCACTTGTTCTTTGTCTTTCCGGCTGCCATTCGTGGAACGCCAATTGATATTGTAAAGGGCGCAATCTGATGACGGTGAGTAAGACCAACACATACCCTCGTGTTTAGGCAGTTACACCGCGCAAAATTTTCTACTACATCAACTAAAACAAGAATTTTTGAGATGAGTCAGGCGGTCTGGTAGAACGGCAATCTGGCGGCGGAAACGCTGCCGAATTATAGAGTGCCGCATCAAGGGAGGATGGCCTTGGAAAGGTCAGCACGTTTGGAAATCAGAGCAGCAGCAAAATTCTTTTTTGAAGGCGCCGAAAAATTTTGGCTCAAGGGCGCGACCTACGGGACGTTTGCGCCTGGCGCAGAGAGCGACTATCCCGCGCCCGAACGTGTCGCCCAAGATTTCGCCCTGATGCGCGCGGCGGGCATCAATACGGTGCGCATTTACACCGCCCCACCGCTGTATTTGCTTGATGAAGCGGCGCGGCAGGGCTTACGCGTGATCGTTGGGCTGGCCTGGATGCAGCACGTTTGCTTTTTGGATGATCCCAAACTGGTGGCGCAAATCCGTGCGCAGATGCGCAGCGAAGTACAACGCTATGCGGCGCACCCGGCGGTGCTGGCTTTTGCCATCGGCAACGAAATTCCGCCGCAAATTGTGCGCTGGCACGGCGCGCGCAAAATCGAAGCCTTTCTCAAACAGCTTTACAACGATGTCAAAGCTGTCGCGCCGACGAAGCTGGTCACTTACGTCAACTTCCCGCCGACCGATTATCTCGATCTCGAATTTCTCGACTTCGTTTGCTTCAACGTGTTCTTGCACGAGTCGGCAGCCTTCAATGCTTATCTGGCGAAGTTGCAAAATCTGGCGGGCAACCGCCCGCTAGTACTGACCGAACTGGGCATGGACAGTTTGCGCCACAGCCACACCGAGCAATCCGAATTTCTCGACTGGCAATTGCGCGACGCCTATCAAGGCGGCGCGGCGGGCGCGTGCGTCTTTGCCTGGACGGATGATTGGTGGCGCGGCGGCAATCAAATCACCGATTGGGCCTTCGGATTGGTAGATGCCGAGCGCCAGTTGAAACCGGCGTATCACGTTGTCAAAGCGCGCTTGCAACAGATTCCGTTTGCGCCTGAAGCGCAACCGGCGTGGCCGAAAGTTTCGGTGGTCATTTGCGCCTACAACGCGGCCAGCACCATCGAAGACAATCTGGATTCGCTGACCCGGCTCAACTATCCCAACTACGAAGTCGTCGTCGTCAACGACGGTTCCAAGGACGCAACGCGGGCGATTGCCGAACGCTATCCGTTCAAACTCATCAACGTTCCGAACGGCGGCCTGAGCGCGGCCCGCAATCTAGGCTGGCGCGCGGCGACGGGCGAAATCATCGCCTACACCGACGCCGACACGCGCGTTGATCCCGATTGGCTTTCCTATCTGGTGCAGCCCTTCCTGACGACCGATGCCGTCGGCGTGGGCGGCCCGAACGTCGTGCCCGAAGATGACGGCTGGATTGCGCAATGCGTGGCGCGCAGCCCCGGCGGCCCGACGCACGTGTTGTTCAACGACACCGTGGCCGAACATATTCCGGGTTGCAACATGGCCTTTCGGCGCGCCGCCCTCGAAGCGATTGATGGCTTCGATCCGACCTACACCAAAGCCGGCGATGACGTAGATATTTGCTGGCGCTTGCAAGCGCAAGGCTGGCATCTCGCGTTCAGCCCGTCCGCGCTGGTCTGGCATCATCACCGCGATTCGGTGAAAGCGTACTGGAAACAGCAAGTCGGTTATGGCGAAGGCGAAAGCTTCCTCGAACAGCGCCATCAAGAGAAATTCAACGAACGCGGACAGACGCGCTGGCAGGGGCGGATTTACAGCCACTTGCCCGCCTATCGTTCGCTGTTCAAGTCGGTGATCTATCACGGACAGTGGGGCGCCGAAGCCTTCCCCTCGATTTATCAGGGCGGCGTGAACGGCTGGTCTTGCCTGCCGCAGATGGTCGAATGGCAAGCGGGCACGTTGCTGGCGTTGTTCGGCGCGTTGTTTACGCCGTGGTGTTTATTGCTTGCCGGGTTGATGTTCGGCGCGACGCTCTGGCGCTGCTTTGTCCACGCTTGGGAAACCAAGCTGGATAATGTGCGCACGGCACAAACGGGCGCGGCGCGCTGGCGGCATCGGCTGATGATTGCTCAGCACCGGCTGTTAATAGCAATGCTGCATTACGTGCAACTCTGGGCGCGCGTGCGCGGACGCATCAAAGGCTATCTCGGTGAAAGCGGTTTGACGCCCGCCGGTCGGCGCTTGCTCGAAGACGCCAACTTGTTAGGGCCGCTGGCGACGCTGCGGCTGTTCTTCGGCCAACTCGAAACACGTTACTGGGACACGCATTACACGATGCTGGATGCGTTTTTGCATTCCACACGCCGTCTCGGCGAAGAAGCGCTGGCGCCCGTGCGCACCTGTGACGGCTGGCAACAAGAGTATGACTTGCACCTGCGCGCCTGCCGCAACTATTCGCTCAAGCTGAAAGTCACCGCCGAAGATCACGGCGGCATGAAACGCCTGTTCCGCGCGCAAATCAGTTTGCCGCGCCGCTGGCGCTTTGTGGCGCTGACGCTGAGCGCCGCTTTGTTGGGTGCCTTGTGTGCGCTCTCTTTAGACGAACCGGTTTGGTTGCTGAGCGGTTTGGCAGGTGTGTTGGCATTTGCCGCCGTGTTGATCCAGGTCAGCAAGTACGGCGGCCAGTTGGTGACGCTGCTCGAAACCGTGGCCGATGAGCACAAGCTCTTTGCACTGGCTAAACAAAAGACCAGCCCTGTGCGTGAAGAAGCCGCGCCGGTGTTAGAGGAGAACTAGCCGCTGTTTGCCAAACAGCCTGTCACCATGAAACGCGAACATCCAAAAGGCGTGTACCGCTGGGCGCTCGGTTATTTGCGACCATATCGCACGCGCCTGGCCCTCTTCATTTTCATCACGGTCATCGAGATCGCTTCGGGTCTGTTGTTGCCGTGGCCGATGAAATTCATCATTGACCACGCGCTGGGCAAGGAATCCATGCCAGGCTGGCTAGCAGCGCTGACCAGTTGGGCGGGCACCAATCGCGTTACCTTGCTGATGCTGGGTTGCGGCGCATATCTACTCTTTCATTATGCCAGCGAATTTATTTCGGTTGCGCACACGCAGATGCAGCAGAGCATCGGGCAGCGGCTGATTTTCGATTTGCGGCAACAACTGTTCGGCCACCTGCAAAGCCTGTCACTGCGTTATCACCTCAAACGCGGGCCGGGCGAAACCATCTATCACATCGAGAATGATTCCTATTGCGTCGAGAGCTTGACCCTGGGCGGTGTGCTGCCGCTCGTAAGTTCGTCGGTCACGCTGGCGGCCATGTTCGTCGTGCTCTTGCGCATCAACTGGCAAGTCGCGCTGCTCTCGCTGGTCGTCGTGCCGTTCCTGCTCTGGGTCAATAACTACTTTTCCAGTCGCATCGTAGACCGCTCCGAACAAGTCAAAATGATGGAAGCGGGCGTGCTCAACCTCTTCCACGAAGTTTTCACGTCCATTCGCGTCGTCAAAGCCTTTGGCCGCGAACCGCACGAACAACAGCGCTTCAAAGATCAAGGTACGCAAACGCTCGACGCACGCATCAAGCTGACGCTGCAAGAATCGCTGTATGGCGCAATGATCAACGTCGTGACGACGGGCGGCACGGCGCTAATTCTGTTTGTCGGCAGCTATAACGTCTATCGCCAGCGTATGACCATCGGCGATTTGCTGGTGGCGCTCACTTATTTGAGTTCCGTCTTCGGCCCGCTCGTGACGCTGAGCCACACCTTCGGCAATGTGCAGGCTTCAGTGGCGAGCGCCAACCGCGTGCTGCGCACCTTGCAAACCGAACCCGAATTGCACGACCGGCCTGACGCGGTTCCTGCCGGGCACCTGCGCGGCGCGCTCGAATTGCGCGACGTGCATTTTCAATACGACCACGGCGCATCCGTGCTCAACGGCGTTTCGTTCACTACAGAACCGGGCCAGATGATCGCGCTGATCGGCTTGACCGGCGCAGGCAAGACAAGTCTGGTGAGTTTGATTCCGCGTTTTTATGACGTGACGAGCGGCCAAGTGCTGGTGGATGGCCGCGACGTGCGCGATTACCAACTGCGTTCGTTGCGTGAACAGGTGAGCCTGGTCTTGCAGGAGCCGGTGCTTTTCACCGGCACGATTGCGGACAACATTCGCTATGGCCGCCTCGACGCCACCGACGAAGAGGTCATCGCCGCCGCCCGCGCCGCTTACGCTTACGATTTCATCATGTGCAAGGACAACGGCTTTGAGACGCAGCTTGGTGGCGACGAAGGCATTTATCTTTCAGGCGGCGAACGCCAACGCATCTCGATTGCGCGGGCCTTTTTGAAAAACGCGCCGCTGCTGATTCTGGATGAACCGACCTCTTCGCTCGACGCGCGCGCCGAAGCGAGCGTCTTCGATTCGTTGCGCGAACTGATGGCCGAACGCACGACGCTGGTGATTGCGCACCGGCTTTCGACCGTGCGCGATGCTGACAAGATTCTGGTGCTGGATGGCGGCACCATCATCGGCGAAGGCCGCCACGAAGAGTTATTACAAACCGTCCCGTTGTATCAGGAACTTTGTGCGCGGCTGGCGATGGGCAATGCGCTGCCTGAGACGGAAACGGAAGAGGCGTGGGAATTGGGCGATGATGTACAGCAGGCTGCCAGCCTGCTGCCGCATTGAATGAAGAAGCAGTCGTTTTCATTGCTGCCGCATTGAATGCGCATACAACCATTCCAACGCTATCATTGGCATAGTACACAGCAGGCCGGCAGCCTGGTGTGTCTTTGATGCGTCATTGGCGCAGCGTACAGCAGGCTGGCAGCCTGCTGTACATCTGATGAAACCCTGAATGCACCAACAAGCTCTCGAAATTTTGCAATGCCCCTACTGCGGCAGCGCCTTCACGCTCGACGCCGGGCCGACCTTGCGCCAAACGGGCGATGAAATCAGCACTGGTCTGTTGCGTTGTCAGTGCACGACGTATCCCATCGTGGACGGCATCCCGGTGCTGCTGGCGGGCTATGGCGGCGACGGCAGCTTTCCGCAATTGCTGGCCGATGCGCCGGAGCAGGTGTTGTATTCGATGCTCGGTTTGGATGACGAGCGCCAGGCGGGCTTTGAACGCTGGTTGACCAAGCCCGACGGTACATACAGCGAACTGCTCGAATTGTTTTGCCCCGGCGTCGAGGGGCCGTACTTCGTCCACCGCTTTGCCAATCCCACGTTTCTCGTCGGGCAATCGTTGCTGCGCGCGGTGGCGAGCGACCGGCGTTGTTTTGCGCGGCGCGTGATTGATTTGGGCGGCGGTTCCGGGCATCTGGTGCGCGTGCTCGGCGAACTCGCGGCAGGCCAGGAAGTCTGGCTGGCCGAGACGAATTATTGGAAGCTTTGGCTCGCGCGCCGCATCGTCGCGCCGCAATGCGTTCCAGTTTGCGTAGACGCCGAAGCGCCGTTGCCGTTTCAGCGCGGCAGTTTTTCGCTGGCGCTCTGTTCCGACGCCTTTCACTACATTTGGTCGAAGCGCATGTTCGCCAGCGAAATGATGCGCCTGGTTGGCGCGGACGGCGTGATCGTCGTCAATCACGTGCACAACGCCTTGCAGGAAAATCATTCGATGGGCCTGCCGCTTGCGCCGCGCTGGTGGCGCAATCTGTTTGCCGAAATGGGCGCGCGGGCGTTTAAGGAAAGCGCCGCACTTGAGGCGCTGATTACACGCGCGCCGCTTGATTTGACGCCGCAATTCAGCGACGACGAACTGGCGGGCGAACAGGCGCTTTTCATGGTCGCGACGCTGCTCGATGGTTTCTGGCGCAGTTATCCGTATCCTGGCGCGCAATGCACGAGCGGCGTCTGGCGCTTAAATCCGCTGTATGAAGTCGAAGCGCAAGGCGAACAAGCCAAGCTAAGTCTGACGCGCTTCCCGTCGCCGAGTTACGAGGACGAATACAAAGATTGCAAACGCTATTTGCCCGCTGAACTCGCAGTGCCCGCGAACGTGCTGGCGCGCGCAGCGGCGGGCGCGTGGGATGATGATTTGCAGGCATTGGCTGAGTGTTACGTGTTGCTCAACGTGCCGGAGCATTACCTATGAACGAGCCAGCGCAGATCGAAACACCGGGCCATTGGTTGCACGGGCCGTTGCCCGCCAACGTGGTCGCTGGCGTGAACAGCGTCATCACGAATGACAACGCCTTCAAGCGCTTTTTCAGTGCGCAGGCGGCGGCGCTGGTCGTAGGTCGTGAATGCACACTGGATGGCGTGCAATTCGCGCTGGGCAAGGAAGCCCGTGTGGTCATTGGCGACTTTTGTTATTTCACCAACGCGGTGTTGTTGAGCGAACTGGAATTGCGCTTCGGCAATTATGTCGTGATCGGTTGGAACACGACGATTGCCGATACGGACTTTCATCCGCTCGCCCCGGCTGAACGCATCGCCGACGCGCTGGCCTGTTCGCCCTTGGGCAAAGGCCGTCCGCGCCCGGAAATTGCCCGCGCCGCTGTCGTCATCGAGGATGATGTGTGGATCGGGCCGAACGCGACGATCTTGAAAGGTGTGCACATCGGCGCGGGCGCGTTTATCGAAGCGGGCGCGTTGGTCACGCGCGATGTGCCGCCCCGCGCGCGCGTGCTGGGCAATCCGGCGCAAATTGTCGGTACGGTTTAAGAGGGAAGCACGATGATGGATGCGGAACGGCGCTTGCCGTGGGATTGGTATGCGGGAACGATTCCAACGAACGTAACGGTGGACGAGTCGGCGTATATCGAAACCAGCTTCAGCTTCTTTCTCTATCGCAGCCAGTTGGCCGAGGGCGTGCGTGTCGGGCGCGGCGCTTCGACCTATCTGGGAACGATGTTCGATGTGGGGCCGCGGGGCCGCGTGACGCTGGGCGATTACGCGCTGGTGCACGGCGCGCGCATCATCTGTGACAGCGAAATTGAAATTGGCGATTACGCGCTGCTCTCGTGGAATGTGGTGTTGATGGATTCGTACCGCGTGCCGCTCGATCCTGTCGAACGCCGCCGCGAACTGGAGCAAGTGCCACGCCGCCAGCCGCGTTGTTTTGCCGCCGACAGCGCAACGCGCCCCATTAAGATTGGGCGCAACGTCTGGATCGGCTTTGACGCCTGCATCATGCCGGGCGTAACGATTGGCGAAGGCGCGGTCGTCGGCGCGCGTTCGGTTGTGTTTGAAGACGTCGCGCCATTCACCGTCGTGGCGGGCAATCCGGCGCGCGTCGTGCGCCAGTTGGCAAAAGAAGAATGAAGGTTAGCCACAGAGGCACAGAGGCACAGAGGCACAGAGGGGAAGAGGAGAGGTGAGAGGTATCAGTAGCCTGCGCGTCAGTAAGGGCTTGAGTGGCGTAAGCAAGGCCCTCGTTCACGGTCGCGCTACTCACAATCATCTCTGCCTTGCTCTGTGCCTCTGTGGCAAATCCTTCTGATGTAAATCAATCAGGAGTGACAAGTGAGCGATAAGCCGTCAAAGGGCAAAATTATTGTTTTCGGGATTTTGTTTTGGTATCCGCTGGCCGGCGTGACCTATCAGTTTTTGCATTATCTGATCGGGCTGCGGCGGCTGGGCTACGACCCGTATTACATCGAAGATTCCGGGCGCTGGATTTATGACCCGCGCATCAACGATCTGTCGGGCGATGCGTCAGGCAACATCGCGGCGGTGGCGCCGATTCTCGAAGCGCACGGCTTTCGTGACCGCTGGGCCTTTCGCGGGGCCTATCCCGACGGCGAATGTTACGGGATGAGCGAGAGTCAGATTTTGCAGCTTTACCGCGAGGCCGACGCCTTTCTCAACGTTACCGGCGCGCAGGAAATCCGTGACGAACACCTGGCTTGCCCGCGCCGCATTTACGTCGAATCCGATCCGTTCTCCGCGCAGGTCAAAGTCGCGCAGGGCGATGCGGCAACGATTGCCACGCTGCGCGCGCACGACACATTGTTCAGCTTTGGCGAAAACCTCGGCGCGCCCGATTGCACCGTACCGCTTGAGCAATTCACCTGGCTGCCCACGCGCCAGCCAGTCGTGCTCAATTTATGGGAACACGCGCGGCCTGCCGGTGAGGCTTACACGACGATCACGACCTGGCACAACAAGGGCAAGAACATCGTATACAACGGCGATACCTATTACTGGACGAAAGACCGCGAGTTCGAAAAGTTCCTCGATATGCCCGAACGCCGCGACGTGCCGTTTGAATTGGCTGCCGGTGTTGACGCCGACGTAGATCAATTGTTGCGCAGCCATCGTTGGCGGCGGCGCGACTCGGTCGAGATTTCGCGCAACATCGAAAGCTACCGCGACTACATTCAAAATTCGCGTGGCGAATTCACCGTAGCGCGCGATCAATACGTGCGGCCCAACACGGGCTGGTTCAGCGACCGCACGGCGTGTTATCTAGCGGCGGGGCGTCCGGTGATTACGCAGGAAACGGGCTTCAGCAAGTATCTGCCGTCGGGGCGCGGCCTGTTCGGTTTCAGCACGCTGGATGACATTCTGGCGGCGGTGGATGCGATTGAAAGCGATTACGCCGCGCATAGCCGCGTCGCGCGAGAGGTGGCGGCGGAATTCTTTGACGCCGAAAAAGTCGTCGGTAGTTTGATGAAGCGGGCGGGCTTGTAACAGGACAAGACATGTTTTCCCACGAAGGCACACGAAGAGGACACGAAGACTGCTGAGGTCGAGTCTAGAGGCTTCTTTGTAAAGCCCTGAAGGGGCGGAATGTAATAGCCCGGCGCAACGCGCCGGGTAGGGAAGCAAACGATTGACAAGCCCTGAAAGGGCGAAATCAGAGTCGTTATCGCGCCCTTTCAGGGCTGAAAACCTTGCCGCTCTTCAACCCAGGGCGTTTGGGCTGTCATATCTCGCCCCTTTGGGGCTTTGAGAACATTGATGATGATCGCTCTGAGCGCTTTCTGCTTTCCTTCATGTTTCCTTCGTGTGTCCTCGGGGGCAACGTTTTTAGCTTTGGGATGAATCAAGAAGCGATGAAGAAAACCGCTGTCGTTGCTGGCTATCTCGTGCGCTATCCGCTGGGCGGTCACGTCCTGTCGGTGCTGCATTGGCTGGTTGGGTTGCAGCGGCTGGGATACGACATCACTTTTGTCGAGCATTTCGGCTGGCCGGAATCCTGCTACGACCCGCGCACCAATTCGATGAGCGATGATCCCAGCTATGGCCTTGCCGAATTGCAGCGCAACTTCGCGGCGGTCGGCTTGCCCGGCAACTTCTGTTTTGTAGACGCCGAAGGGCAATATCACGGCACGTCGCAAGCTGAATTGCAGGTGCTGTGCGAGCGCGCCGATTTGTTGCTCAGCGTGTGGGGCGTGACTTGGCTTGATGAATTCGCCGCCTGCCGCAAGCGCGTGTTCATTGATACCGATCCCGGCTTCACGCAATTCCAGATGCCGACGACACCGACGCCATCGCTCGAAGGTTACGGCTCGCCTTACGACTTTCACTATCACTTCACCTACGGCACGCGCATCGGCCAGCCCGATTGCCCGATTCCGCAGCACGGCTTGCACTGGCGTCCGACGCGCCCGCCGGTCGTGCTCGATTTGTTGCCGGTCAGTTACACGCCGCAAGCCGAGTTATTCACCACCGTGATGAGTTGGAGTTCGCGCCAGCCGCTGGTTTACGCGGGCGAAGAGTACGGCCAGAAGGACATCGAATTCTGGCGCATCGCTGACTTGCCGTCGCGCGTCGGGCCGCAGTTTGAAATCGCGCTCGCGGGGGCAAATGCGCCGCGTGAACGCATTGCGGCGGCGGGCTGGCGCATCGCGGATACGCGCACGATCACGGCGACGCCCTGGACGTATCGCGATTACCTTGCGCAATCGCGCGGCGAATTCAGCGTCGCGGTGAATCTCGAAGTCAAAGCGCGCAGCGGCTGGTTCAGCGACCGCACGGCGGCCTATCTCGTTTCAGGCAAACCCGCCGTCGTGCAGGAAACGGGTTTTTCCGAAAGTCTGCCGACGGGCGTGGGTCTGTTCGCCTTTCAAACGATAGACGATGCGGCAGCGATGATTGCCACCGTCAATGCCGATTACGCGCGGCATTGCACGGCGGCGCGCCGCATCGCGGAAGAGTATTTCGCGGCAGAGAAGGTCATCGGCGAGATTCTGACCGCGTGTGATTTACCGGTTGGAGAAGAAGAATAACCACGGGGGACACGGGGAAGAAAAAGTGTGGCGCTGGAGCCGCGCATTTAGCGTTTGTGGTTGTCTTGCCAAAACTTCCCCGTGCCCCCGTGTTCCCCGTGGTTGTTTTGTTGTTCAAGGTTTGAGTTATGCGGATTGCACAGATTGCCACGCTAGGAACGCCGGTCAGCCAGACCAATAGCGGCAGCATCGAATCGCTGGTCTGGGTGCTGACGCGCGAGCTGAGGCGGCTGGGCCACGAAGTCACGGTGTTTGCGGCGGCAGGTTCCGAAGTGGAGGGCGAATTGGTCGCGACGCTGCCGGGGCCTTATGCCACGAATGGCGCGCCGGATGACTGGCAGCTTTGCGAATGGATCAATCTGTGCGCGGCGGTCGAACAGTCGGCGCGCTTCGAGGTGTTGCACAGCCATGCGTATCTGTGGGGTATGCCGATGCAGCGCCTGGCAAGCGCGCCGTTCGTGCACACGCATCATATGTGGCCGCACGACAACGAAGCGCGGTTGTGGGCAATGACGCCGGACGCCTGTGTGACGGGCGTTTCGCGCTATCAATGGAGCGAGTTTCCCGTCTTGCAACCGGCGGCCATCGTGCATCACGGCGTAGACGTGGCGCAGTTCAGCTTTCAACCCGAACCGCAGGATTATGTGTGTTACCTGGGCCGTTTCACGCACGGCAAAGGCCCGCTGCACGCGATCGAGGCGGCGCGCAAGTTGGGCTTGCGGTTGGTGCTGGCGGGGCCGGAGGACAATTACTATCGTGAATATCTCGCGCCGTTGGTGGATGGACGCAAGGTGGAATTCGTCGGCCCGGTCGGCGGCAGCGCGCGCGATGAATTGCTGGGCGGCGCGCGCGCGTTGCTTTATCCGGTGCAAGCGCCCGAACCGTTTGGCCTCGTGATGGTCGAAGCGATGTTGTGCGGGACGCCGGTGGCCGCGCTGCGCCTTGGCGCGGTGCCCGAAATCATCCGCGAAGGCGTGACCGGTTGCAGCGCAGCCACGCTGGCCGACTATCCGCAAGCGATGCTCAACGCGCTGACGCTTGACCGCGCCGAAGTGCGGCGACAAGCCGCCGCGGCCTTTTCCGCCGAACGCATGGCGCGCGAGTACGCCCAGGTGTACGAGCGGCTGGCGCGGAGGTGAAGCCGTGAACGAAGCACTCGCCAGCATCATCATTGACAATTACAACTACGGGCGCTTTTTGCCGCAGGCGATTGAGAGCGCGCTGGCGCAGACCTATCCCCACGTTGAAATCATCGTCGTGGATGACGGCTCGACCGACGATTCGCGCGCGGTCATCGCTGGCTATGGCAACAAGATTATCCCCGTGCTGAAAGCCAATGGCGGTCAGGCCTCGGCCTTCAATGCGGGTTGGGCGCGCTGTCGCGGCGAATTCGTTTGCCTGCTTGATTCCGATGACGCGCTTGCGCCAGCGGCGTTGGCGCAAGCAACAGAGTGTTTTGCTGATGCGCAAGTCGTCAAAGTGCATTGGCCGTTGTGGGTGATAGATGAAACGGGCGCGCGCACCGGCCAACTCAAACCCGGCGCGCCCCTGGGCGCAGGCGATTGGCGCACGCTTTTCACGCCGGAAAGCCCCGCCCACACCGCGCCGCCGCAATCGGGCAACGTCTGGCGGCGCAGCCTGCTCGCCCGCTGTTTCCCGCTGCCCGAAGCGATCTTTCAAACCGGCGGCGCGGATGATTACCTCTCGACGCTCGCGCCGCTGTACGGGCAGGTCAAGCGCCTGGATGAACCGCAGGGGTATTATCGCGTCCACGCGCGCAGTCACTATTCGGGCAAGCCATTTATGGAAAAGTTGCAGATAGGCGCGGCGCGTTATCAATTCATTTTGGACGAAACAGCGCGGCGTGCGGCAGCGCGGGGCTTGGCGCTCAATACCAGCGCGTGGCCGCAGCATTCGTGGTTTGCGCGCGTGCAACAGGCCGTGGCCGAAATCACGGCGTTGGTCGCACCGGGCCAATCCTTCATCCTGTTGGATGACGAAGACTGGGGCGTCGGGCCGGAGTTGGCGGGCCGTCGCCGCTTCGCCTTTTTGGAGCGCGACGGCGAATACTGGGGCGCGCCGCCCGATGATGCGACGGCGCTGGCCGAGTTGGAACGCTTGCGCCAGGCGGGCGCGCGCTGGCTGGTGATCGCCTGGCCCGCGTTCTGGTGGCTGGATGAGTACGCCGAATTCGCCGCGCATTTGCGGCGGCAGTTTCGTTGCGTGTTGGCGAATGACCGGTTGCGCGTGTTTGCCTTGAACGAATGATGGCCCAATACACCGAACAGTTTTATCACGCACATAAAGCAGGCGCGCTCAGTTCAGCGCGCGCCGTCGTGCCCTTTGTGCAGCAGTTGTTGCAGCCCGCTGCGGTCGTGGATGTCGGTTGCGGCAGCGGCGCGTGGCTGGCCGTGTGGCGCGAGTGCGGCGTGACGGATGTGCGCGGCGTGGATGGAGCTTATGTCAAACCGGAGTCGTTGTTGATTCCGGCGGAGCAATTCACCGCGCACGATTTGACGCAACCGCTCAGGCTCGCGCGCCAATTCGATTTGGTGATGTCGCTCGAAGTCGCCGAACACTTGCCCGCCGAACACGCCGCGCGCTTTGTGCAAACGCTGACGGCGCTGGGGCCGGTAGTGTTGTTCTCGGCGGCGATTCCGCAGCAGGGCGGCGTCGGTCACATCAACGAACAGTGGCCGCAATACTGGGCTGAGCTTTTCACGCGGTTTGATTACGTCGCCATTGATTGCCTGCGCCGCCGCTGCTGGCACGATCCGGCGGTCGAATGGTTTTACGCGCAGAATATGGTTTTGTATGCCCAGCGCGCTTTCGTCGCGGGGCACGCGGCGTTGCAGCGCGAGTTGATCAATCAATCCGGCCCGCCGCCCGCGCTGGTGCATCCGCGCAAGTATCTGGCGGAGTTGGTGGCGGTTGAAGAACTGCGCGCGCTGGCGAAAGACCTCGCCGTCATTCCTGCTGGCGAGCAATTCATTTTGCTAGACGAAGCGCAAACCGATGCGTTGTTGTTGGCTGGACGGCGCTGGCTGCCGTTTCCAGAGCGCAATGGGCATTACGCCGGGCCGCCTGTTGACGCGGCGGAGACACTGGCCGAATTGGAACGCTTGCAACGCGGTGGCGCGCGTTGGCTGGTGGTGACTGCGCCCGCGTTTTGGTGGCTGGACTATTACACTGAATTCAATGCGCGCTTGCAGTCGGCGCATCGCTGCGTCGTCACCAACGAGCGCGTCAAGGTCTTCGCACTTTTGTGAGCTATGACAGAGCCGTTCAACAACGAGCGCCGCGCGGCCCTGCTGCACGGCGATTTCAGCGCAACGCTCGAGCGCGTGCAACCATACACGATGGTCAACCGCGAGTCGTTGACCGCGTTGGCGCAGCAGGTGAGCGCGGTGCTGGTGTATGACATTCCGGGCGCGTTCGTCGAATGCGGTGCGTGGCGCGGCGGCGCTTCGTTTTTGATGGCGGATTTGTTGCGGCAGGCGGGCGCGACTGAGCGGCGTGTCTGGCTGTGCGATTCGTTCGAGGGCATCCCGCCGCCACAGGCGCTTGACGGCGCGGCGGCGCAAGCCTGGGCGGCAGATCAAAGCGGCGCATACAGCTTTGACAACTTGCGTGTCGGTTTGGAAGAAGTGCAGCAGAGCGCGGCGGCGTTAGGCTTGCGCCAGTACACCGAATTCGTCAAAGGCTATTTTGAACAGACGCTGCCTGCCGTGCGCGCACGCATCGGGCCGATTGCGTTGCTGCGCATTGATTGCGACTGGTACGCCAGTGTGCGTTGCTGTCTGGAGCAGCTTTTCGAGCAGGTTGTCGAAGGCGGTTTCGTGATCTTCGATGACTATCACACTTACGATGGCTGCGCGCTGGCCGTGCATGAGTTCATGGGCGCGCGCAAGTTGCCGTATCGGCTGGAGCACGTCGCGGGCAAGTTGGGCGTATTCGATTACTACCACGCGGCCTACTTTCGCAAAGGCGGCGCGCCGTGGACGCAGTTGTATCCGTGCTCGCGCGCCCGGCAGGAACTCGCGGCGCTCTTGCCCGAAGGCGCGACGTTCATCCTGCTGGATCAAGCGGAGCTTGGCGCAGAGATCGCGCCGCATTGTCGCGCGCTGCCGTTTCCTGAACAGGATGGCTATTACAACGGGCCACCTGCGGACGATGCGGCAGCACTGGCCGAATTGGCGCGGCAGCGCGCGGCAGGTGCGCGTTGGCTGGTCGTGGCATGGCCTGCATTTTGGTGGCTGGACTATTACGCTGAATTGAATGAATGGCTAAGCACGCAAGCGCGGCGCGTGTGGGAGAGCGAGCGGCTAATCGTGTTCGCGTTAGGGGAAGATACGGTACCGCGCGCGTGAGCAAGCGGAGCCTAGGCCGTTGCGCCAGTCCGCCGTCCTTGACGCGCCGCTTGCACACGCGCGCGGTACCGCTCCTGCGCAGCGTTTTAAGTGTTATGTCGGAGAAGGGAATGAGGGATTACTCCAACCGCAAACTCAAAATTGCGCACGTCGTGCCGGTCGCGACGCCGATTCCCGCGCCGCTAGGCGGTTCGGTGGAACAGGTGTCGTATCTGCTGACCGAAGAACTGGTGCGGCGCGGCCACGAGGTGACGCTGTTCGCCACGGGGAATACACACACGTCGGCACGGCTGGCGGCGCTCTTCCCGCACGGCTATTACGAAGATATGGACATGTGGCCGTGGGAACATTACGAGATGATCAATCTGGCCGCCGCGTGCGAACGCGCTGCCGAATTCGATGTGATTCATTATCAAGCGGCCTACTATCCGATGAGCACCGTGTTTTCGCGGCTCGTCAAAACACCGCTGTCACAGACGATTCATCTGCAACCGCCGCCTGAACAGGTGGCGCTCTGGCGCTATTACGCCGAGGCGAACTTCGTTGCGATCTCTGAACATCAACGGCAGGCACTTGAGGGGTTGAATTGCGCGGCGACGATTTATCACGGCCTTGATTTGGACAACTTTCCCTTCAGCGCGATACCCGAAGATTATCTGGCCTTTCTCGGTCGCTTCACGCCGGGCAAAGGCATCTTGCAAGCGATTGAGGTTGCCAAACGCACGGGCCTGCGGTTGAAAATGGCCGCCGCTGAAACCGAGTACTTTCACGAAGAAGTCAAACAGCACATTGACGGACGGCAGATCGAATACCTTGGCGAACTCGGCCACGCCGACAAAGTGCGTTTGCTGGGCGGCGCGCGGGCCTTGCTCTACCCCGTCCAAGCCGCCGAACCTTTCGGTTTGGTGTTGACCGAAGCGATGGCTTGCGGCACACCGGTCGCGGCGCTCAACCAAGGCGCAGTGCCGGAAATCGTCAGCAATGGTTTGAGCGGTTACGCCGCCGCAACGCTGGATGAATTGATCGAACACTTGCCGGAAGTGATGGCGTTGCCGCGCGCGCCCGTGCGGCGGTACGTCGAAGCGCATTTCAGCGTCGAAGCGATGACGGATGGCTACGAAAAACTTTTTTACCGGTTGGCCTCTGCCGCCGAAGCCAAACAAGGAGACCCGCGTGAGCGAAGCGCCGACGCTGCTGGCGGTTTTTGCGCATCCTGACGATGAATCGCTGGTGCTGGGTGGCACGCTCGCGCGCTATGCCGCCGAAGGCTGGCGCACGGCGTTGTTGTGCGCGACGCGCGGCGATTGGGGGCCGATCAGTGATGAGGCGCTGGCGGATTATTCGAACCTCGGCAGCGTGCGCGAATCAGAGTTGCGCGCGGCTTGTGCTGTCTTGGGGATAGGCTGGCTGCGCTTGCTGGACATCGAAGACGCCTGTGTTGAAGCCGTGCTGGGCACGCCGGATGAAACCGCCGTGCTCGCCAAGATCGTGCTGACGCTGCGCGAATTGCGGCCCGCCCTCGTCGTGACGTTCGGCCCGGATGGGTTGTATGGGCATCCTGATCACATCGCCATCGGTCAATTGACGACGACGGCCTGCCGTCTGGCTGGTGATGACGCGGCGTTCCCTGAACAATTGATGGGCGGCCTCACGAGTTACCCAGTGCCCGAACTTTTTTATGCGACGGCCCCGCAAAGTTATTACGCGAAGCTGGTCGCGGCGTTGGGTGAGCGCGGCTTGCCGGCAGAGTTGTGGGGCTTGCCCGCCGCAAAGTTTGGCGTTGCTGAAAGTGAGATTGATCTGACGCTCGACATCACGCTGTATTTGCCGCAGAAATTGGCGGCGCTGCGTTGCCACCGCACGCAATTGGATGCCACGCACGCGCTGGCCCATCTCAGCGAAGAACTCGCCGCGCAATACTTTCACCACGAGTTTCTCAAGCGCGCCAGTTTGGCGGGGGGCGATAGCATCGAGCTTGTTCCCTGATTCCCGGTTCCTGCTGGCTGAAAAATCGCGACTGCTTTACAACTATAAATTTCAGGAAACGAATCTCTCCTTGAACCCGCGAAGCGGGTGGTCGGAAGGTAGCCCAGGGTGAAGGCGGAGCCGGAACCCTGGGTACCAGCGCCAAAGGTTCGCCAGCCCGCGAAGTGGGCGACAGATGCTGGTCTGTCGCCCACTTCGCGGGCTGGCGAACTCACGCCATCGCCACCCAGGGCTGACGCCCTGGGTTTTACGCTGCCGCCCGCATTCGCGGGCTGGGTGCTGAAAAGCATTTTCTTGAAAGCTATATCAGGCGTCAGGCGTCAGGAAACAGGAATCAGGAATCAGGAATCAGGCTAAGACTCGCCATGCGGTCTTGCGCGCAGGTCTCGCCGAATTGAAGCAGCGGAAAGCCTGGCTGCTTGAATTCGTCTTTGATTCGGTTGTGGCGCTCAACAACGCGGCTCAGTTGATGCGCACTTTGACCACATTTGCCACCATGCCATTCACCGTAATCGTCAGATCAACCACGCCGCGTCCGGCCAGACTCGTGGGGATCGCCACGTTCATTTGATCCAGTCCGACCAGCCCGCCTTGCGCGGCGGCAAAGGCGACGGGCGCGATGGTCCCGCCAAAATTGGCTTGTACGATTTCGCCCACGCCGTTGTCATCATTGGTGACCGGATCGGGTGCGTGCCGCCAGCCGGTGCCAAAGAGAATCAAAAACGCGCCGGTGGTGATCGGATTCAAACTGCCGTCGGGATTGGTGACGGCAAAGCTGCTGACGCCGTCGCGCGTCCAGAGCGCCGCCGGGCCGCCGCTGCCGCTGGCGTTGGCAGTAAAGACGCCTGGGGCTTCGGCAAAGGCTTTGAGGGTTTGTTGCGAGACGATGCCATTGCCCGCGACGGTGACGAGTTGGGTGTTCACGCCCGGCACGACCGACGCAGGTAGCAGATAGTTGGTCTGAGTGGGCGAGACGAAAAAGAGCGGCGCGGGGCTGCCATTCGCAAAGATGCGCGTGCCGCCCAGTGTGGTGGGCAAGGGCACCGAGTTCGCCGTATTCGTTTGCGTCGCCAGTTGCGTCCCAAAGAGCGCCGCGATAGCGTCGGGCGCGAGCGTTGTTTGATACGAGGCCGCGAGCACACTGACCGTAGTGGTTAGGTTGAGTTGCGCCGCGCTGGCGATGACGGCAGTCCGTTCCTGAAAGCTGGCGCCGCCGCTGGCTGTGACGCGGACGGTGAGTAGCGTGGGCGTGGCGAGTGTCGCTTGCGTGAGCGTTAAACTCAGATTGCCCGTCGGCGCGTCCAGCAGGCTGTTGACGGCCTGGCCGTTGAGCGTGACCGAATTGTTTTCCAGCCCCGCGCCCAACACTTTGAGCGTCGCGCTCACACCGCCACTGGGAATCACGTATTGCGAGAGGCCGAAGATTTGCAGTTGCGTGCCCTTCAAGCTGCGGATGCGGTCGCCGTAAGAATCCGCAAAATAGAGCACGCCGTAAGCATCCACGATGACGCCAATCGGTTCGTTGAGCAGCGCCTGGGTCGCGCTGATGCCATCGCCGTTGTAACCGGTGCCGCCTGTGCCGGCAAAGGTCGTGATGCGGCCCGTCAGGTCTACGCGGCGAATGCGGTCGTTGCCGGGATCGCTGATATAAACGATGCCGTCTTTGTCTACGGCAACGCCGCGAATCGGGCTGAGCTTGGTTTGCGTGGCCGGGAGGTTGTCACCACTGTAACCATCCTGGCCGGTGCCCGCAAAGGTGCTGATCTTGCCTGTCGTATCCACTTTGCGCACGACAAAATTCTCGGTGTCGGCGATGTAAAGATTGCCCAGCCGATCCACCGCGGCGCCATCGGGCGAATCGAGCCGCGCCTGCGTCGCCGGGCCGCCATCGCCGCTGTAACCGCCCTGACCGTTGCTGCCTGCCACAGTGCTGATCGTGCCCTGCGGCGTGACCTTGCGGACGCGGTTATTGAAGGTGTCGCAAAGATAGAGATTGCCCCCCGCATCAATCGTCAGGCTTTGCGGAAAGCCCAGTCGCGCTTGTGTGGCCGGGCCGCCATCGCCAGCAAAACCTTCCTGCCCGGTGCCCGCGATGGTGGTGATCTTGCCGGTCGTATCAATCTTGCGCACGACATTGTTCAGCGAATCGGTGAAAAACAGATTGCCCTGCCGGTCAAAAACCAGACTCGTCGGCGTATCAATCAGCGCCTGTGTCGCGGGGCCATTGTCGCCGCTGTAACCGCCCACGCCCGTCCCGGCAATCGTGGTGATCGTGCCTTGCAAACTTACCTTGCGAATGCGGTTGTTGTACGAATCGGCGATGTACAAATTGCCATCGGCATCCACCGCAATGCCCGTGGGCGTCGCCAGCAGCGCATTTGTCGCCGGGCCATTGTCGCCCGCGAACCCATACACGCCGCTGCCTGCGGGCGTGCGAATGAGCGCGGTCGTTTGCGCTTGCGCAGGTAGAAACAGTGCCGTTGCGAACAGCAGGGCAGTTAATGCCAACCTATGCCGCCGACGCGGCGCGTCTTTGGAGTGCGAGCGGCACAGGCCGCCGCTTTGGTATGTCTTTCGATGCGGCGAACAATCGAAGTCACGGACGGACGCGGCGCGGCGGACATTCACTGTGTCTGTTGCCGAGGGCCTACCAATGCGGCGGCCTGTGCCGCTCGCACTCCAAAGGCTTCGCCAGTTGATTGTTATGCTGGCGAGCAAAGCGTTGTAAGCCGCAGTGAAATAAGGCCAGCGCACAGGAACAATAGCAGGGTGGAAGAAAGTCTCAGTCGTATTCAAAACGTCGTTCATCCTTTTGGGAAAGAGAAGCTGTCACGCTTCAATGAAAATTGAAATTGATCTGCACGCGCAATTGGCGCGCGTCATAGGCGGCATTGGCGCGCCCAAAGAAGGGGGAAGTTTGAACGCCGTTGAAATCCGCCAGATTGACGTGATTCAACAGATTGGTGGCGTCCAGGGCGCATTCAATACCGAATGGGCGCCCCTCGGTTTGCTGGGGGCCGAATGTGAATTCCCGGCTCAGGCGCAGGTTGACGTTGTTGAAAGCCGCGCCGCGCCCGGCATTGCGCGCCACGCCGGCGGGCCGGTCATTCACGATCATATCGTTGTTGTCATCCAAACCGGTCGTGATGTTGTAAGGGCGGCCGGTGTTGAAATAGAACATCGGGGTGGCTTCCAACCCCAGCGGCAACGAGAGCAGCGCGCTCAGAAAAACCTGATGCCGAATGTCGTGCGCCGCATAACCGCGTTCGAGTTTGAGTTGATAGTTGTCCATCGGCAATGCGTCGGGGCCATCGGCATCATCGAGGGTGCGCGCCCAGGTGTAATTGGCAATCAGCGTCACGTGCTCATTGAGCGATTGCCAGTAACTGGCGCTCAAGCGGTGCGTTGTCGCGCTGGCCGAAGATTCCAATTGCGTGATGCGGCCCAACGCGGGGCGCGGCCGCAAGTGATCGGCCAGTGGCGCATTGATGTCGCGCGCTCTGAACAGGTGAAGGCCGCGCTCGTAGTTGTAAGTCAGCGTCAGCGTTGCATCTTTCGGCAAACGCTGCTCAATGCCCAACGCCGTGTGCCATTGATAGGGCGTCCGCAAATCGGCGGCGAGCGGCATTAGACTAACGGGAAAGTCGGACAGGCTCAGGTTGCCGAACGGGTTGGGATAGCGTGGCCGCAGAATGATGTATTGGCGCTGCCGCACACCATCAAAGCGCAAGGCTTGCGCGAGTTGCGCTTCGGCCAGTTGCTGATAAAACAGCCCCGCGCCGCCGCGCACGACCGTGCTATCGCGTTTGAACGGCGACCACGCGAAACCCAACCGGGGCGCGAGATTATTGCGGTCGCCCAGGTGCGTCTGGGTTTCGTAACGTAAGCCGGGCGAGAGCGTGAAGCGCGGGGCAACCCGCCAATCGTCCTGCGCATACGCCGCAAAGTTCCAGAGATTAAAGCGCAGTTGCGGGTCGCCCACGTTGAGCGTGTACAAGATGGGCCGATGCAGGCGGTAAAACGAAAGCCCTGAGTAGAGAAATGTGCCGCCGAAATTCTGTTCGCTGTCATCAGCCACGCGCACGCCCGTCAGGCTGCCGCCAGTTTTGATGAAATGATGACCGGCGCTGAGCGTCAGATTTTCGAGCAAGCTGGCGCGCTGGTTCTGATTCCGCGCATCGCAGCATTGTGAACCGCCCTGATTGAACGCGCCTGCGATTTCCTCCGCCGGGTTGTAATTGTCGGTGGTCGTCAGCGCATGCTCGCGCGCATAACGGAACTGGGTTTCGTTGATGACGGTTGGCGAGAGAATCGCGCGCCAGGCCGCCTGCCAACTCTGCCCACGCGCGTTGAGGTTGTAAGCGCGTTCGGGCAGGTCAAAGCTGCCGATACCCAGGCCTTGCTCGCCGCCGCGATTGAGATCGTAAAACACGCCGAAGGTTTGGCGTTCATTCGGCACAAAATCGGCGCGCACATTGAGAAAGTTGTATTGGCTGAATGCAGGCACCGCGTCGTAATAGTAACCATCCGGCGTGTAAGCCGAGACCAGCGAAGCCTCGTGATGCTGGCGGCGATCAAAGGAGCCAAAGATAAAAGAGCGTTTGTTGAAAAGACGGCTGCTCCACCAGCCGCCGTAATCTTCATGCTTCAGCGGCGGCTTTTCCAAGCTGAAAGCGTTGCGCGCGTCGAGGACGCTGTGGCGGAAATCGAAGGAACCGCCCGCATGCACCTGTTCATCGCCGCCCTTGGTTTCAATTTCCACGCGGGCGCTGCCCGGCTCGTGATAGAGCGCGGCGAAGGGGTCGCTGTTGATGCGAATTTCCTTAATCGTAGAAATGGGGGGCATCCTGGCATCGCTCACGCCATTGACCGAAATCCGCAACGGGCCGTTGAGCGAACCCGCCATGCGTTGCAAAACCGCCAGCAACTGGTCGGGGTCATGCGGCAAGCGCCGCAACAACTCGCCGCGCAAAATGACGGCGTCGGCATTTTCATGCGCCGCCAAACTTAAACTCTTGCGCTCGGATGTCACGTCAACTGTGCTCTTGACCGCTGCGACGGCGAGCGTGATATTCAGTCGCTCAGTGTCCGTGCTTCGGACCGAAAGATATTGCTCGTAATTCGCAAAGCCTGCCGCGCTGACCAGTAGGTGGTAGGTGCCGGTTGCGAGCTTTGTAAATTCGAACGCGCCTTGTGCATCGGTTGTTGTTTCGTGATTGCGCGCGCCTTCGCTTTGTAAAATCAGGCGCGCACCGGGGATTCCCGCCTGCGTTGCATCCAGTATTTGCCCGCGTAAATCCCTGCGCGCCGAGGCGGGGGGCTGCTCTGGCTGGGTTTGGGCCAGCATTCTTTTGTCCAAACCCAGCCAAAGCAGCCCCCCAAACAAGAATGGATAGAAAACTCTCGATACACGCATAAATTTGAAACCAAGCGAAGTTGGACGCAAGCGAAGCAGTAGACGGGTACAAACAGCGCTTTTGGGGATGCCGGAGCTTATTTGCGCAAAGAGCGAATGGCTGGGAAAGGAAGCCAATAAGTGCGCGAGCGTGCGGGGCGAAACAAAAGAAGCAGGAACTCCGAGCCAGCGGCTTGATCGTTTGTCTTGGATGCGTAGTGAACGCTTAACGAGGTGGCGATCATAGGCAGAAGCTGTAAATGATTGCAACTGCTTTTTTTCGGATAAGAGGCGTTGCCTTTCACGCGCAACAAACTGATTATTCAGGAGGGAGCGCTGAGAACTGGCACTTCAATCTGACGCACCGTCCAAATTTTGCTAAAGAAATATTTTCAGCCTGGCTGTCGATTTGAATGGTCGCCATTCGACTTAATGCCGACAAGGCAAGTTTGAGAGCAAACGCTAAGCTGTAGGTGTATCTGAGCTAGCGTATTGCTCAGACGGCGCGTCCTTGTCTGTTACGTTTGAGAGCGCTTGGTGCTTGGTCACTATCCGCTACCATTTCACGCCATTCACCAGCTAACCACAAGTGATTGTTTGAACCGGGAGGACACCATGAACGAAACGCACCATCCGAATAATCTCTTTCGCTCAGTTGTCGCGCTGCTCGCGGGCTTTTTCGCCGTCGTCATTTCTCACCTCGGTACCGACGCCCTCATGCACGCCACCGGTGTTTTCCCTCCTTGGGGGCAGCCGATGTCGGATGCGCTTTTCCTGCTTGCGCTGGTTTACCGCACGGTTTTTAGTGTCGCAGGCAGCTACGTAACGGCGCGGCTGGCGCCCAATCGGCCCATGCAACACGCGCTGCTGGGCGGTGCTATCGGGCTGCTGCTGAGCGCTGCCGGCGCGGCGGCGACCTGGAACCGCGGGCCGGAATTTGGGCCGCACTGGTATCCGCTGGCGCTGATCGTGCTGGCGTTGCCGTGCGCCTGGGCAGGCGGCAGACTGCGTGAATTACAATTGCAGCGGCTGTTGCACGTAACCCAATGATTCACCGCACACATGGGTAACACGCCTATTCAAATAAGCAATGAGGTGTAGATAAGAAAAGCACACCGGCAAGTCAGACTTTCGCGGTGTGCTCCTCGATCTTTGGTGGCGCAGGTTTGGCAGTTTAGCGCAGGGCTTAACGCGAAGACCGGTAGCCGGTCTCAGCAAATACAAATCGTTTGGTTTCACGGATGGGGAGGATTTCGTTTTCCTCGACCTGTTTGGTTCCCTCAGAGGTGGCGCGCAAATCGTAAAACGTGCTGTTGGCGTTCGGGACGAATTCGAGTTTGGAGCGATAAGACCAGCACGAGGGGTCATCCGCATACGCGCCCACTTCCTCACAATGCTTCTTGTTGTCGCCGCCCGTAATCATTGAGAAAACCTCTTTCAGGCCCGCCTTGGTTTCGGCGATGAGCAGATCGCCTTCCTCCGCGATTCCTTCGCTGACGGCTTTCCAATGAAACATCACGCCATATTTTTCGGCCCCGATTTTGACCAGCCGCCCCGCCGAAAGTTCGCCGTGCGAACCCGTGCGGGTAATCATTTTGTTTTGCGCAGAGAGCTCCCAATCCGCGCCGTTTTTGCTGAAGACCGCGCCGCCCAAGACGGGCACGCAATCTTCGCAATCGGTTTTTGCTGGAGCCGTGCGCGTGATGACGAAATAGCGTTCGGCGCCGTTCTGTTGGAAGGGCTTGGCAAAGTAAGGGCGGGAATAGAGCGTCTGGATGTTGTTGTAAAAGTTAAAGCGGTTCAAGTCTTCTTTGGTGGGTTTCCATTGGGCGCGTTTTTGGTCGGCGTTGTAGCTGCCATAGATGAGGCGCAACGCTTTCCCCGTATCGAATTCGCCTTCCAACGAACCGGCCGGTTGTGCAGTCTTTTCTTCCGTGCCCAAGCCTGCGTCAGCCAAGCCGCCCGGCTTGGCTGACGGGGCCGCCGTTGGCGCGTCCGTGCGCCCGTTCGCAGCTTCGCCAAACGAAGAGATCGGCGTTGCATTGCAACCGGCGAGCGGCCCGATTGCCAATAGACAAAAAATTGCAAAAGTCAGTCGATTTTTCATTGTGCCTCCCGAAGAGAAACCTTAAATAGGCTTTGCGCTACGCCTGCGGGCCTCGCGTGTGTTACCAATCCAGCGCCTATTACTCGGTGTGCGGGGGAGAAGCATGGTTAGTGTGATGGACAAAAACGCGCGTTGCTTACGCGCTTCGAGTCATCCGCTTTCCATCATCATTTACGAAATCGGAGGCAGTATAATGCTGCAAAATTGCGGACGCAATTGCGCGCCGATGAGAAATTTGACTTGTCCCTTCAACCGGTTTTTTTACGAAAGCGCCTGGCGCTGATCGTAATCATCAAGACCGCCATCACCGTCAGAATCAGACCTTGTTTCCACAAATCCTGAAACTCGGCGCCGCGCAAAATGATGCCGCGAAAGATTTGAATCAGGTAGGTCGTCGGAATGATCCGGCTGACGTATTGGAAGAACACCGGCATGTTATCAATCGGGAAAATATAGCCCGACAAAAAGATCGAAGGCATCATCGTGCCGAAAGCCATCTGCGTCGCTTCCTGGTAAGTGCGCGCCTTCGTCGAGACCAGCGTGCCGAAGCCCAGCATCGTCAGAATGAACGGCGTGACCAGCAACAGCAAGAGCAGCACGTTGCCCTTGATCGGCACGCCGAAGGCCACTTGCATAAAGACAAGCAGGATCGAAATCTCAATATAAGCCACGACCGCATACGGCACGATTTTGCCGACCATCAGTCCCAGCGGCTTGACCGGCGTCATATACAACTGTTCCAGCGTGCCGCGCTCGCGTTCGCGCACGATGGAGATGGCCGTCATCAGCACAGTCATCATCTGCATTAGCACGGCGATCATGCCGGGGATCAGAAAGTTCGCCGAACGCGAATCGGGATTGAAGAGCATTTTCGGGCGCGCCTCAATGGGCAGCGTCGTCCTGCCGGAACCGGTTAATGACCGTTCCAACGATTCGCGCAGGGCAATTGCGTTAGAGACATTCAAGGCTTCGCCCGCAACCGAAGATTCCGAGCCGTCCACCAACACCAGGTAGCTGGCCGTTTCCCCGGCGAGCAAACGGCGCGAATAGTCGGGCGGAATCTTGATGCCCGCACGCGCGCGTCCGGCAATGATCTCGCGGTTGAGTTCCGCTTCTGAATTGACGTAAGCCACAATTTTGAAATCGTCGGAGTTGACGAAGCGGTCGAGCAGGCGGCGGGTTTCCTGCGTTTGCGCGGCGTCGTATACCGCCAGCGGAATGTGGCGCACGTTGGTATTGATCGCGAAACCGATCAATAACATCTGAATCATCGGCAGCACGACGGTGAAGAAGAGCGCCGTCGGATCGCGCAAGATGTGGATCGCTTCCTTGCGTAACACTGGCAGCAGCCCGCTGAAAGGATTGCCGCGCCGTTCGCGGAATTGCGGTTTGATGGCGTTCGCCGGTTGGTTAGCGGGTGCGACGTACATAATTGATTACTCGTTGAGCGCGCGCGTCAGGGTCACGAACACATCTTCCAGCGAAGGCAGAATAGAGCGAATCTCGACATCGTTGAACCCGTCGTGCGCCAAATCGGCGGTCACCTGTTCGGTCGTCACGGCGGCATCCATCAACAGATGGATGGCTTGGCCGAAAATCGTGGCGTTCAGCACGTAAGGCCGCCGCTTCACCGCTGCCAAGGCCGCTGCGGTGTGTAAGGTGTTGACCTCGATGCGCTGCGTGCCTGTGGGTGAAACCTCGGGAATCAGCTTCAACTCTTCTGGCGTGCCGTGTGCAATGAGCTTTGAAAGGTAAATGTAACCGACACGTCCGCAGCGTTCGGCCTCATCCATGTAATGCGTCGTGACAAAAAAGGTGACGCCCTGGCTCGAAAGCTGAAAGAGCAAATCCCACAGATCGCGCCGCGCCACCGGGTCAATGCCTGCGGTCGGCTCATCCAAAAACATCAGGCGCGGCTCGTGTATGAACGCGCAGGCCAGCGCCAGCCGCTGCTTCCAACCGCCGGACAGCTTACCCGCGCGCCGATCCAAATAGGGTTCCAAATGTGTCAGCGCAATCGCGTCATCCTTGCGCTTGCGCAAATACGCGCCCGCCAGCCCGTAAACGCCCGCGTAAAACTCAATGTTCTCTTTGACCGTCAGGTCTTCGTAAAGGCTGAACTTTTGCGACATGTAGCCGACGCGCTGGCGAATCTCTTCGGCATCTTTCACGCAATCGAAGCCCAACACCTGACCCGAACCCGCCGAAGGCAGCAACAAGCCGCAAAGCGCCTTGATGATCGTCGTCTTGCCCGAACCATTCGGCCCCAGGAAGCCAAAGATTTCGCCTTCCTCAACGCGCAGGTTGACGCGATCCACTGCCGTGAAATCGCCGAACCGAATCGTCAAATTGTCAGTAACGATGACAGACATAAAAAAAGTAGTCAGTAGTCAGTAGTCAGTAGTCGGTAGTTAGGAGCATTCGATTTCATTGGCGTCCAAGCAATTCAAGACTGACTACTGACTACTGACTACTGACTACTTCTCCAAAGTAACATCCGCCGCCATGCCCGCTTTGATTTTCCCGTCGCGGTTGTTGATGCGGATCTTGACGCCGAAGACCAGATGGTTGCGCTCATCGCGGCTTTGCACGTTGCGTGGGGTGAATTCGCCTTGGGTGTTGATTTGTTCGATCACGCCGTCAAAGTTTTCGTTGAAGGTGTCCACCTTAATTTTGGCGCGTTGCCCGAGGCGGACATTGCCGAGTTGCGGCTCTGGCACATAGATGCGCACAAAGAGTTGATCTTTTTCCAGCAGGCGGGCGACGGTTTGATTGGGCGTCAATAGATCGCCGGGGCGAATGGTCAGCACCTCTATGGTCGCCGCGGCAGGGGCCAGCACTTGCCCCTCGGCCAACGTCACTTTGAGTTGCTCCAAACGCGCCTGGGCCTCGGCCAATTGCGCGCGCGCGTCGGCAATCTCTTCGCTGCGCGGGCCGGCGAGCACCAGGCGTTCGGCTTCCTGTGCCTGACGAAACTTTTCTTCGGCGGCGCGCACGTCCTCCTTGCGACTGCCGTTGAGCAGCAAATCAAGCCGCTTCTTTTCGGCGTCGCGGCGCGCGCTTAGATTTTCCAGGCGAAAGCGCGCGGCATCGAGTTCCTGTTGCGCCACATCCCCGGTTTCGCGCAAACGTTGCACCCGTTGATAAGCCGTTTCGGCATTGCTGACATCGGCTGCCGCCGCCGCCACCGTGGCGCGGGCTTGTTCGATTTCTTCCGGGCGCGGCCAAGTGCGCACGGCTTCCAGCGTGGCGCGGGCGTTCTCGGTGGCGGCGTGCGCCTGGGCTTTCTCTTCCGGACGCGCGCCGCGTTCGAGCCGCTCCAACCGGGCGCGCTGCTGGGCAATGCGCGCGTCGGCCTGGGCGCGCTGCGCTTCCAACTCGGCAACGTCGAAGCGCACCAGCGGATCGCCCGCGTTGACTTGTTGGCCCTCCTCCGCCAGCACGGCTTGCACGCGCCCACCGGTTTTAGAGCCGACGCGAATTTCGCGTGTTTCAATTGTGCCGGAGAAAACCTGCGGCTGTTCTTTGCGGAAGCCGAAGCTGGTAGTGGTGCAACCGAGCCATAACAAAGAATAAATGCTGACGCCCAAGCGGGCCGCGACCCGGAACCCTCCTTTACTCATGCCGCCTCCTTCAGACGCAGGGCTGAACTGATTGATGTAAGTAAGTACATACTTACTAAGTAGCACAGCACGCCTGAAATGAGCAAGGGGTAGGGCGTAAACGCGTTCGCAGAGTTATGGGCGGCAGGCTGAGGTTGGATGTGGGCGTGGCTGGCAGTTCGGTGGAAACCTGCCGCACTGCCAGCCAATGCGCTGATTTATTTGACGACGATGGTGCCTGCCATGCCTTTGCCCGCATTGCCGCCGTGAAAGGCGCAATGGTAGGCATAGGTGCCGGGCTTCTCGAATTTGTAGCTGTAGGTTTCGTTTTCCTTCATCACCTTTGACGCAAAGGAATTGTCATCCGCCGTGACGGTGTGGGGTTTCGCCTCTTTGTTCGTCCACGTCACGGTCGCGCCTTTGGCGACGGTCAGGGTCTTGGGTTCGAATTGCGTATTGTTGATGCTGACTTCATTGGCCGCTGCCGCCGCCGCCGGTTGAGCCGCCCGCGCCAGCCACCAGGCGCCCAGCATCAAAACGCTGCCGAATAGCGCGGCCACCAGGGCCGTCTTCATTCGTCGATTTTTCATGTTTGAGCCTCCGCGAAAGAAAATTCTTCGCCCTTGAAACAAAACGCGCCCCGCTTCGCTCATCCGGGTTTTCAGTGGGGCGATTTGGCAGCTTGCCGAACCGCCCCACGCGAACAAGCATTCGACGGGACGCGCACGCTCAGAGAAACAGCTTGAAGCTGGACAAAAGAGCTATTGAGTTACTCGCTCTTTTTGCTCTTCTTGTCAGACTTCTTCATGTCTTTCTCTTCCTTCTTCATCATTTTTTTGGAGCCTTTGCTGCTCATATTGGCATTGTAGGGGGTAAATTTCTTGGGCAGCGGCGTGCCTGTTTTCGGCGAATTGACTTCGACGATGTCGCTCTTCATCGGCCCTAACAAGCCGAGCAATTCATTCTTTTCCGCCGCCGGGACATTGAATTTGTCGAGCGCACCCACCAGGTCTTCGACCAGCGCGTTGAATTCGCCGGCAGTCACACCCATATTCGCGTGCGTGGATTTCATGTCGCGTCCGGTGTATTGGCAAGGGCCGCCGCTGGCAAAACAAATTTGATCCACCAACTCCATTTTCAAACGCACCGGGTCGGATTTGCCGAACTTCTGATTGATGCGCGCATCCGCCAGGGCACGGCCCGCAAATTCATCTACGACCGCCGTGATGGCTTCTTTGCCGCCGAGGCGGTCGTAAAGTGATTTGGTTTGCGCCGCGGCGCTCAAGGAAAACGCCAGCAGCAGAGAAAAGCTGAGCACAGCCATTTTGAGATTTCGCATTTTGTTGCCTCCAAAGTAACAGGTTCGAGTCAGGTTGCAGGCTAGCGCCTGCCGGGAAGATAAGTAGTAAACACCAGCGGCTGCGCGCCGCTTTCTTACACGATCCCCACATCTTCGGGGACGTGACATTGTTTGTGGTTCATTCGGCGATACGCAAACAAGTTAGGTGTTGGATTGCTGCGCCCGCAAGAATTTTGCCGGGGGCCTTGTCTATGCAGATGTTTTGGCATGTGCTTGCTGCTGCAAGCGCCGCTGGGCTTCCAATTGCAAACGCGGCAAACCGGTGGACATCGCCCAATGATGATTCCACTCGAAGATGGGTTTGAGTAACGGCGACAGCCAGCGCAGCAACGGTTTGTCCGCGCGCAAGCGCCAATCGAAAGTGATGTGCGTCGTCGCGCCTGCCTCTTCCAACCGCCACACACCGCGCCCTACGAAATCGCCTTCCGCGCGAATTTCGATCAAGCGCGGCGCTTCGTAGCGCTCCGAGATGGCCGTCCAGCGTAGCTTGTACGGTAGCCAGCCTTTCGTCAGCAATTCCACGCGGTCGCCGATACGATCGGCGCGGCCCGCGGGAATCGAGTTCGCCGCCAGATAAACATCGGGCCACCATTGCGGATAGTCTTTGCCTTCTTGCAGGATTTCGTAGAGCACCTGCCGGGGCGCGGCGACCTCCCATTCAGTTAAGAACTGGTATTCATTGGCGGGCATTGGTTTGATTCCTCCGCTGGCGTTTACGGTGGCAGGTATGGCGGCGGATTTATTTGAAGCCTGTGCATAAATCGGCGGGGCCTTTGGAGTGCGGTAGCTCGGTACCGCTTTGGTAGTCCTCCCCGCTTTTCGCAGACTGCCGGGACACTAAGGCGCAGTGGGCTAGTTCCCAACATGAACGCAAGACCACCAAGGGACTACCAAAGCGGTACCGAGCTACCGCACTCCAAAGGCTCCGCCATCTCAAGTGATTGATTGCGCTCAACTTTAATTTGCACACGCTTCATTTATTTGTGAACCGGAGCGCGGACGCCCTATCCGCGCTCCCTCTTGAGTGCTTTACTGCGCCATCGGCGTCACGACAAATTCGTCAAAGTAACTGAGGCTGTCCGTCTTTGACCACAAGCCAACCTTGCCCGTGACCGGCTCTGTCAGCGTGTAATCAAGCAGTTGTTTGTCGTCCAGCCAGCCCGTGAGTTGCGTGCCGTGCACGGCGATTTTGATCGCGTGCCAGGTGTTCAATTCCAGCGGCACATTCTCGGTGCCCTTCTTGACGAACTTGCGCACACCTTTGTTAAACGTCCAGAGCACGAGATTGTCTTCCTTGCCATTGAACCGCACTGTCAGGTAATCGCCGTTCTGTTTCAGGTTGAAGAGAATGCCCGCGCACTTGTCGAGCTTGCCGGAGATCATTTTGAATTTCACGCTGATCTCGCCGTTCTGAAAGTCGGGAATGTCTTTGGCGACCGAATAGGGAAAGTAGGCAAACGCCTTGACGTTATCAATGAAGTCTTCGTGCTTTGAGCCGTAAATGGCACGCGCATTTTCGGCCAGACTGCGCGAAGGATTGCCGCGTAGCCATTCGCGTCCGTCCGCCGCATAAACTTTCGGCTCATGTGTAACCAGTTTGCATCGTTGCTGTCCGGCACATTCGTCGAATGAGCATCGCATTGATGCGTTTGGCGTTGTACATGGCTTCATAGGTCGCCACGTAGTCTTTGAGATAACGCTTGTGGACACCG